>NZ_JBYSYC010000035.1:0-91673 GCF_058782875.1 Cupriavidus sp. FW305-F7
CGAAAGGACGCCGACGGCGTCCGCGCTATCCTTCCCCGGCCTAAAGGCCGAGGCTTGCCGCGCACCTGGTCAAATAGCATTGGCCGGCCCCGCCCGGCCCCACCCTTTCCCGCCGGCGCGGCAATGTGGAGGTTTCCAGTCCGATGCATGTGATCGTCATCGGCGCCGGCGCGATCGGCGTCAGTTCCGCCTGGTACCTGCGGCAGGCCGGTTTCGACGTGACCGTGCTCGAACGCCGCGCCGCGCCGGCGCAGGAAGCCAGCTTCGGCAATGCCGGCGTGATCGCGCCCGGCTACGTCACGCCATGGGCCGCGCCGGGCATGCCCGGCAAGATCCTGCGCACGCTCTTTGCGCGCGAGGCGCCGGTCCTGTTCCGCCCTTCCGCCGACCCCGCCATGTGGCGCTGGATCGCGCGCTGGCTGCGCGAATGCCGGCTGGAGCGCTACCGCGCCAACAAGCTGCGCATGCAGCGGCTGGCGTTCTACAGCCGCGCGTGCCTGCACCGGCTGCGCAGCGAGCTGGAGATCGACTACGAGCAGTCGCAAGGCTATCTGCAGCTGTTCCGCACCGCGCGCGACCTCGACCTGGCCGCGCCCGCCGTGGCCCTGCTGCGCGAGAACAACGTGCCGCACCGGCTGGTCAGCGCGCAGGAATGCCGCCGCATCGAACCGGGCTTGGCGGCCGACACGCCGCTGGCTGGCGGGCTGCACCTGCCGGAAGACGAATCCGGCAACTGCCCGATGTTCGTGCGCGCGCTGCACCGGCATGCCGAGGCCGCAGGCGTATCGTTTCGCTTCGACACCCAGGTGGCGCGCGTCAGGCCAGACAACGCAGGCAAGCTGCAGGTCGAGCTGTCGCACGCTGACAAGCAGCGCCCTGGCCAGGTGCTGAACGCCGACCGCGTGCTGGTCGCGGCCGGCGCCGACAGCACCGCGCTGCTGCGCCCGCTGGGCCTGCGCGTGCCGCTGTATCCGGTCAAGGGCTACTCGGTGACGGTGATGGTCCGCGACGAACTGCAGGCGCCGCTGGGCGCGCTGATGGATGAGTCCTACAAGGTCGCGATCACGCGCATGGGCAACCGCCTGCGCGTGGCGGGCACGGCCGAGCTGGGCTCACGCACGCTCGATTTGCGGCCGGCCGCACTGAATACGCTGATCAAGGTCGCGCGCGACTGGTTCCCGGTGGCCGGCAACTACCAGGAAGCCACGCAATGGGTGGGCGCGCGGCCGATGCTGCCGGACGGGCCGCCGCTGATCGGCCCTACGGCTGTACCCGGCCTGTTCCTCAACCTCGGCCATGGCTCGACGGGCTGGGCGATGAGCTGCGGATCGGGCAAGATTACGGCTGACCAGATCGCCGCCAGCGCCGGCCCCCATGGCGGCCCAGACATCGACATGGAGGGCCTGCTGCCCGACCGCTACGGCTTGGGGCCCGCCAGATAACCAGACATGACACCCTCTGCCTCTTCCGCCACCTCGCCCGCAAGCGGCGACGGCTGGTTTGCACTCGATGCCGCCGCATCCGCACCGGTTCCGCTGTACGACGTCGCCGCCATCCGCCGCATCGAGAACGCCGCCTTCACGCAACTGCCCGCCTTTACGCTGATGTCGCGCGCCGGCGCCGCGGGCGCGCGCTGGCTGGCCTGCCACGCACCCGCCGGCCCGCTGCTGTTCCTGGCGGGTCCCGGCAACAATGGCGGCGATGCGCTGGTGGCCGCCACGCAATTGCACAGCGCCGGCCGTGCCGTGCAGGTATGGCTGACGGCGGACCCGCAGCACCTGCCCGCCGACGCCGCGACAGCATGGCAGCAAGCGCACGCCGCCGGCGTCCCGGTCAACGTGGTCGCGGGCATGGCTGCCTCGCCTGACGCGGACTGGCCCGCCGGCACCGCTGCGATCGTCGACGGCCTGCTCGGCATCGGCCTGAACCGCCCCGCCGACGGCACCATGGCGTGGTGGATCGGACAAATCAACCGCAGCGCGCTGCCGGTGTTTGCGCTGGACATCCCCAGCGGACTGTTCGCCGACACCGGCGCGGGCACGCCGGCCGTGCGCGCGCAGCGCACGCTGACCTTTATCGCCGCCAAGCCCGGGCTGCTGACACTGGACGGGCGCGACTGCGCCGGCGAGGTCGACATCGCGCCGATCGGGCTCGGCTATCCGCCGGACGAAGCGCCCCATTGCCTGGTAAACGGCCCGGCACTGTTCAGTACCGCGCTGCCGCGCCGCCGCCACGCCAGCAACAAGGGCACGCATGGCTCGCTGGCGGTCATCGGCGGCAACCTCGGCATGACCGGCGCGCCGCTGCTGGGCGCCAGGGCCGCGCAGTTCCTCGGCGCGGGCAAGGTGCATATCGGCTTCCTGGCGCAGCCCGCACCGCTGTTCGATCCGCTGCATCCCGAGCTGATGCTGCATGCCGTGGACGCACTGGCCCTCGCTGCGATGTCGGCGCTGGTGATCGGTCCGGGCATGGGCACGGATGCCAACGCACACAAGCAGTTTGCGCGGCTGCTGCAAGCCGCGCCCGTGCCGCTTGTGCTGGATGCCGATGCCTTGAACCTGCTGGCCGCCGATCCGGCGCTGGCCGGGGCACTGGCCGCCAGCGGCGCGGCTTGCGTGATGACACCGCACCCGCTCGAAGCCGCCCGGCTGATGGGCGTGCCCGTCGCCGACGTGCAGCGCGACCGGCCCGCTGCCGC
This sequence comes from Cupriavidus sp. FW305-F7, assembly GCF_058782875.1. Lineage (NCBI taxonomy): Bacteria > Pseudomonadati > Pseudomonadota > Betaproteobacteria > Burkholderiales > Burkholderiaceae > Cupriavidus > Cupriavidus sp. FW305-F7. Next base: position 2,699 of record NZ_JBYSYC010000035.1, read on the forward strand.
CGCGGCACTGGCTGCGCAATGGCTGGCCGTAGTGGTGCTGAAGGGATCGGGCACCGTGATCGCGGCACCTGGCGGCAGCCCATGCACGCTCAACCCGACCGGCAATGCGGCGCTTGCCAGTGCCGGCACCGGGGACGTGCTGGCTGGCATGCTGGGCGCCCTGCTGGCACAGGGCATGGCGCCTCTGGCCGCAGCCCAGGCGGCGGTGTGGATCCACGGCCGTGCAGCCGATGCCCTCGTCGCCCAGGGCACCGGGCTGGCCGGCGTCACCGCAAGCGAACTGTACGCGCCGGCGCGCACCGTCTTCAACCAGTTGCTGGCCGGGACCCGCGCATGACGCGCGGCGCGCTGCTGCGCGATCCCGCCGACCGCCGCCACCTGCTTACCGGCATCGCGCTGCTGGTCATCGGGCAATGGATCCTCAGCCTGCTCGATGCCACCAGCAAGACCCTGACGCAGCAAGGACTGCCGCTGGTGGCCGTGGCATGGGTGCGCTATGTCGGCCATGTGGTCGCGATCTTCCTGCTGCTCGGTCCCGCCGGCTGGCGGTGCCAGTGGCGGCCGGCAAAGCTTGGGCTGCAGTGGCTGCGGGGCGGGCTAATGCTGGTCTCGACGCTGGTGTTCTTCAGCGTGCTGATGCTGATGCCGCTGGCGCAGGCCACGGCACTGAATTTCTGCGCGCCCCTGTTCGTGGTGGCGCTGTCGCCGTGGCTGCTGGGCGAGCGCCCCGGGCGCCATGCCCGCTGGATGCGCTGGACCGGTGTGGTGGTCGGCTTTGCCGGCATGCTGGTGGTGGTGCGCCCGGGTGGCCAGCTCAGTCCGCTCGGCGTCGGCCTGGGCCTGGTGTCGGCACTGGTGTTCGCGCTGATGCAGATGCTGACGCGCCGCATTGCCGCGCATGACGCGCCCATGACCACACTGATCCAGAGCGGTGTCACCGGCGCCTGCCTGACCACGCTGATCGTGCCCTTCTTCTGGTTCAGCGCGTGGCCCACGCCGATGCAATGTGCGCTGTTGCTCTCTGCAGGGATCACCGGGTCCCTGGGCCACTATTTCGTCATCCGGGCCTTCCAGTACGCGGATGCCTCGTTCCTGAGCCCCTTCCTGTACCTGCAGATCTTGTCCGCCACCGTGATCGGCTACCTGGCCTTCGACCAACTGCCCGACTGGACCACCGCAGCTGGCATCGGCATTATCTGCCTGGGTGGCTTGTGCGTGGCGGGCGGCGAACCGGTGCTGCGCGCTGTCGCGGGCCGGCTCGCTGGCCGGCGACGTCAGACAATGTCTGATACTTAGCGCGCACACATGCTGCTATGTTGCAAGTGTTAACAGTTGCTTACGCTGAGGGGTAAAAGTGCCGCGGCGCAGGCGATATACTTTGCGAGTCTGCGCCGCCGCGCGCACTCGCGCCCCTGCAAACTTCCTAGTCCCGCATGCCCACCGACCTTCACGCCTGGAACGCCCTGCTGCGGCACCATGAAACCCTTCGCGACGCTCAGATGCGCGAGTGGTTCGACGGCGAAGGCGCGCAACGCGTCGCGCAATTCTCGCTGGAAGCCGCCGGGCTTTATCTCGACTACTCGAAGAACCGGATCACGCCCGAAACCATGCGCCTGCTGGTGCAGCTGGCAGCCGAGGCCGGCGTGACCAGACGCCGCGACGCGATGTTTGCGGGCGAGCATATCAATACGACGGAAGACCGCGCGGCCCTGCACGTAGCGCTACGCGCGACCGCCGGCGCCGGCTACAAGGTCGACGGCGAGCAGGTCATGCCGGCGATCCAGCGGGTGCTGGTACGCATGCGCGATTTCTCGGAGCGTGTGCGCAGCGGCGCCTGGAAGGGTGCCACCGGCGAGCGCATCACCGATGTCATCAATATCGGCATCGGCGGCTCCGACCTGGGGCCGCGCATGGTATGCCGCGCGCTGTCGCACTTGGCCGATGCCGATGGCAATGCCGCGCCGCGCATGCACTTCGTCTCCAATGTCGACGGCACCGACCTGGCCGAGACGCTGGTGCGGCTCGACCCGCAACGCACGCTGGTGATCGTCTGCTCCAAGACCTTCACCACGCTGGAAACCATGGCCAACGCGCGCAGCGCGCGCGCCTGGTTTGTCGCCAACGGCGTGGCCGAGCATGACCTTGCCAAGCATTTCGTCGCAGTCTCGACCAATACCGAAGCGGTGCGCGAGTTCGGCATCGACCCGGCCAATATGTTCGAGTTCTGGGACTGGATCGGCGGACGCTTCTCGCTGTGGTCGTCGGTCGGCCTGTCAATCACGCTGGCGGTAGGCTTCAATGCCTTCGCCGACCTGCTGGCCGGCGCGCGCGCCATGGACGAGCACTTCCGCACCGCGCCGCTGGAGCGCAACATGCCGGTGATCCTGGGCATGCTGGGCATCTGGTACCGCAATTTCTGGCATTTGCCGACCAGCTGCATGGCACCCTACTCCACCTCGCTGGAGCTGTTTCCCGCCTTCCTGCAGCAACTGGAGATGGAGAGCAACGGCAAGTCAGTGCAGCTCGACGGGCAGCGCGTGCGCACGCATACCTCGCCGGTGGTGTGGGGCACGGCCGGCACCAACGGGCAACATGCCTATTTCCAGCAGATCCACCAGGGCTCGCAGGTGGTGCCGGTGGACTTTGTCGCGCCGCTGGTGCCGCCGCGCCGGCTGGCAGGGCATCACGCCAAGCTGCTGGCCAACTGCTTCGCGCAGGCCGAGGCGCTGATGCGCGGGCGTACCGCCGATGAACTCCGTGCCGCCGGCGTGAAGGACGAAGTCCGCATCGCCCATATGGTGTTCGAGGGCAACCGCCCCAGCAACACGCTGCTGATGGAAAACCTGACGCCGCAGGTGCTGGGTGCGCTGATTGCGCTGTATGAGCACCGCACCTTCGTGCAGGGCGTGGTCTGGAAGATCAATTCCTTCGACCAGTGGGGCGTTGAGCTGGGCAAGATCCTGGCCCGTCCGATCGAAGCCGAGCTGACCGGGAATACCGTTGGCCAGCACGATGCCTCCACCACGTCGCTGATCGAGCGCGCCCGCGCGGTGCTGAAGGCGGGCGCCGCCAGCTAGACCTCCGCGCCCATCCATTCATCGCTGGCCACGCGGCCGGCGTCGATGGTCAGGATGCGGCCACAGCGCGCCGCCACCGAGCGGTCATGCGTGACCAGCACCAGCGTGGAGCCGGCATCGCGGTTAAGCTCGAACATCAGCGCGATCACGGCTTCGCCTGTGGCGGTATCGAGGCTGCCGGTGGGCTCGTCGGCAAACAGGATGTCCGGGCGCGCCACGAACGCGCGCGCCAGCGCCACGCGTTGCTGCTCGCCGCCCGACAGCGTGCGCGGATAGTGCCCCAGCCGCGCGCCCAGGCCCACACGCTGCAGCATGTCCAGGGCGCGCTCGCGCACCTGCGACGTTTCGCCGCGCAGCTCCAGCGGCAGCATCACGTTCTCCAGCGCAGTCAGGTGGCCGACCAGCTGGAACGACTGGAACACAAAGCCGACATGGCGGCCCCGCACCGCGGCGCGCTGGTCCTCGTCCAGCGCGAACAGGTCCTGGTCGTGCAGCCGTACCGTGCCCGTACTGGGCAGGTCCAGCCCCGCCAGCAGCCCGAGCAGCGTCGACTTGCCCGAGCCGGACGCCCCCACGATGGCGAGCGTTTCGCCCGGCGTGACGGAAAAGGTCACGTCGTGCAAAATCGTCAGCGAACCGGTCGTGTCGGCAACGGTCTTTCCGAGGGACTCGACAGCGAGAATGGAAGAAGACATGGATATTGGGATCCGAGGCAAATGGCGCCGGCTGCTGCTGGCAACCGGCACGGCACTGACGTTATCGGCCGGGGCCTCAGCCCAGGCCGCGGCGCCGGCACTGCTGGTGCTTGGCGACAGCCTCTCCGCCGAGTACGGCATCACGCGCGGCGCGGGCTGGGTCACGCTGCTGCAGGAGCGCCTGCGGCAGGAGCGCTTCGATTATAGCGTTGTCAATGCCAGCATCAGCGGCGAGACCACCATCGGCGGCAAGACGCGGCTGCCGGAGCTGCTGTCGCGGCACCGCCCGGCCATCGTGGTGGTGGAGCTTGGCGCCAACGATGCGCTGCGCGGATTGCCGCTGCAGACCACCGAGGCCAACCTGCGCAACATCGTCACCACGGCACAGACGGCCGGCGCGGGCGTGCTGCTGATCGGCATGCGCATCCCGCCCAACTACGGGCAGGACTACACCGAGAAGTTCGTCTCGCTGTATCCGAAGCTGGCTAGCGAATACAAGGTGCGGCTGGTGCCGTTCTTCCTCGACAAGGTCATCACGCGGCAGGACTGGTTCCAGCCCGACCGCATCCACCCGACCGCCGCGGCACAGCCAGCCCTGCTCGATACGGTGTGGCCGCAACTCAAGCCGATGCTCAGGCGCAGCGGCGCGAAGTAAGAACAAAGAAAAAAAACCCCTGCCGCCTGGCAGGGGTCCTTGCTGGCAGCGAGGCTGCCGGGGCTGATCTGGCGCTTACTCGGCGCCTTGCGCCTGCGTGGCGCCCACCGGCGTCAGCATCTTGACCTTGGAGCGGGCCTTCAGGCTTTCATAGAAGGCCTGCAGGTCGGTCTGGCCGGCCAGTTGCGACAGCTGCTGCGCTTCGGCCTGGCGCTGGGCCGGATTGCCTTGCGCCGGCTGGCTCACCTTGGTGATGCGATAGACCGCATAGCCTTCGGCCCCCAGGTCGACACCAACCACCGCCGGCAGCTTGGCCGCATCGGCACGCATCACCGCTTCCACAGCCTGCGGCGCAATGTCCTCGGCCTTCGCGCGCGACACGGTCCGCACCGCGCCAAAGCCGTCGGCGCTGTCTGCCTTCTTCAGCGCAGCAAGGCGAGCCTCGCCGTCCTTGCGCGCCAGTTCGGCCGCCTGCTGGGCGATATAGCCCTCACGCACCTTGGCTTCGACTTCCTCGAACTTGCGCACGGCCGCCGGGCGATACTCGACGATGCGCGCGGCCACCAGCGTGTTCGGGCCCACCTGGACGGCCTCGGTGTTGCGCTTGTTCTTGATCGCGTCGTCGCTGAACAGCGCCTTGAGCAGCTTGTCGTTGTTGAGCGGGCTCTGCGCGCCCAGCGCCGGGTTCGGCTGGCGCGTGACGTTGTCGGCGGTCTGGATGGTCAGCTTGAACTTGTCGGCGGCAGCCTTGAGGCTGTCTGCCTGCTCATACACGGTATTGCCGAAGGCATCGGCCTGCTCGGCAAACTTCTTGTCGGCGAACTGCTTGCGCAGCTCCGCTTCCAGTTCCGTGCGCACGGCTTCCAGCGGCTTGGTCTCGGCGGGCTTGATGCCGGTCAGCTTGATGATGTGGTAGCCGTAGTCGGTTTCCACCACGTCGCTGACCTGGCCATCCTTGAGCGCGTACATGGCGTCCTCGAACGGCTTGACCAGCGCGCCGCGGCCCATGAAGCCCAGGTCGCCGCCCTTGCCGGCCGAGCCCGGGTCCTGCGAGTTCTTGCGCGCCACGTCGGCGAAGGTGTCAGGGTGCTTGCGCAGGTCCTCCAGCAGCTTGGTGGCCTTGTCCTTCGCGGCCTGGCGCTGGGCGGCCGGCGCCTCCTTCGGAGCGCTGATCAGTATATGGCTGGCGCGGCGCTGCTCGTCGATGCGGAAGCGCGCGATATTGCTGTCGTAGTAGGACTTCAGCTCTTCGGGCGTGACCGCCTGCGTCGCGGCCAGGGCCTCGCCCGACAGCAACAGGTACTCGACCTTGGCTTGTTCCGGCACCGAGAAGGCCTGCTGGTGGCTGTCGTAGTAGGCCTTCAGCGCGGCCGCATCGGGCTGCACCTTGGCGGTGTAGGCGGCCGGCTTGAAGAGCAGCGCCTGCACGTCGCGCTGCTGGTCGCGCACGGCGATCAGGCGATCGAGCAGCGACTTGGGCACGAAGGCCGTCGCGGCGACCGATGCGCCCAGTTGCTGCGTGGCCAGTTCGAAGCGCATGCGGGCATCGAACTGCTCGGGCGTCATGCCCTGCGACTGCAGCAGCTGCAGGTAGGCCTTGTCGTCGACCTTGCCGTCCTTGGTGCGCGGCAGTTGCGCGATCGCCGGCAGGTTGCTGATTTCCTCGAGCAGCTTGGCGTCGGACACGGTCAGGTGCTCACGCGCCACGGCACTGGCCATCACGCGTTGCAGAATCAGCTGGTCCAGCACGGCCTTGCGTGCGTCCGGGCCTTCGAACTGGCGCGGGTCATAGCTGGCGCCAAGGATCTGGCGCGCGCGTTCGCTCTGGTCGCGCACGACGTTGTCGATTTCCTGCACGCTGATGGCGCGGCCATCGACCTTGGCGGCATCGTGCGAGCTGTCCATGAAGCGCGAATAGCTTTCCACGCCGAAGAACACGAACGACGGGAAAACAAGCACCAGCAGCAGCAAGAGCATCAGGCGCCGGTTGTTGCGTACGAAATCAAGCATGCGGATTCGGGTAGTGGATTGGCACGAAAGACAAACTCCACGATTCTAGCAGGAGCCGCTGGGCACGCACCCTTTGTGGAGGGTGGGAAACATGGGGAGCAAATGAAAACGCCCGCAGACGCGGGCGTTTTCAACAAAACTGGCGGAGTGGACGGGACTCGAACCCGCGACCCCCGGCGTGACAGGCCGGTATTCTAACCGACTGAACTACCACTCCTGTGTCGGCGCCTGCTGCCGGCGATGCCCATGTCCTTGCGATGGAGAGTGGTGGGTGCTGAGGGGCTCGAACCCCCGACCTACGCCTTGTAAGGGCGCCGCTCTACCAACTGAGCTAAGCACCCGCTCGACCATCGCAGGCTGGCTGCCTGCAACTTGCTGATCGCTCCGCACCTCGCGGCAGTTGCCGTGGTTTGCGTTGCGAGGGCGCAAGTGTAATACAGGTGATTTCAGTTTGCCAAGACCTGCGCGCGCAAAAAAAACGCCGCCGGGCATCACTGCCCTGCGGCGTTTCTTCATGCGGCCAAAGCTGTGTCAGTGATGCAGACGCTCAACCTTGGCCGTGGCCTTGTCCGCCACTTCGGCGGGCTTGGCGTCTTCTTCCGGCAGCGGCTCGGGCTTGCGCTCGAGCGCCAGTTCCAGCACCTTGTCGATCCAGCGGACCGGCACGATCTCGATGGCGTTCTTCACGTTGTCCGGGATCTCGGCCAGATCCTTGACGTTTTCCTCCGGGATCAGCACCAGCTTGATGCCGCCGCGGTGGGCCGCCAGCAGCTTCTCCTTGAGGCCGCCGATCGGCAGCACCTCGCCGCGCAGCGTGATCTCGCCGGTCATGGCGACATCCGCGCGCACCGGGATGCCGGTCAGCACCGACACCAGCGCCGTGGTCATGGCACCGCCTGCCGACGGACCGTCCTTGGGCGTGGCGCCTTCGGGTACGTGGATGTGGATGTCACGCTTCTCGAACATCTCATCCGTGATACCCAGGCGGCGTGCCCGCGAACGCACCACCGAACGTGCGGCCTCGACCGACTCCTTCATCACATCGCCCAGCGAACCGGTGCGCGTGATGTTGCCCTTGCCCGGCATGATCGCGGCTTCGATGGTCAGCAGGTCGCCGCCCACCTCGGTCCACGCCAGGCCGGTCACCTGGCCCACCTGGTTTTCCTTGCCGGCCAGGCCGAAGTCGTACTTGCGCACGCCGAGGAATTTGTCCAGGTTCTCGGAATCGACCTTGATCGTGCCCGACTCCTTCTTCAGCAGCAGCAGCTTGACCACCTTGCGCGCGATCTTGGAGACCTCGCGTTCCAGCGAACGCACCCCCGCTTCACGCGTGTAGTAGCGGATGATGTCGCGGATCGCGCTTTCGGCAACCTCGATCTCGCCTGCCTTCAGACCGTTGTTCTTGATCTGCTTGGGCAGCAGGTAGCGCTGCGCGATATTGACCTTCTCGTCCTCGGTGTAACCCGACAGGCGGATCACTTCCATACGGTCGAGCAGCGGCGGCGGGATGTTGAGCGAGTTCGACGTCGCCACGAACATCACGTCGGACAGGTCGAAGTCCACTTCGATGTAGTGGTCCTGGAACGTGTGGTTCTGTTCCGGGTCCAGCACCTCAAGCAGCGCCGACGACGGATCGCCGCGGAAGTCCATGCCCATCTTGTCGATCTCGTCGAGCAGGAAGAGCGGATTGCGCACGCCGACCTTGGACAGGCTCTGCAGGATCTTGCCCGGCATCGAGCCGATGTAAGTCCTGCGGTGGCCGCGGATCTCGGCCTCGTCACGCACGCCACCCAGTGCCATGCGCACGAACTTGCGGTTCGTCGCGCGCGCCACCGACTGGCCGAGCGAGGTCTTGCCCACGCCGGGAGGCCCGACCAGGCAGAGGATAGGCGCCTTCACCTTGTCCACGCGCTGTTGCACTGCGAGGTACTCGAGAATGCGTTCCTTGACCTTCTCCAGGCCGTAGTGGTCTTCGTCCAGCACGCGCTCGGCGTTGGCGAGGTCGTTGTTGACCTTGCTCTTCTTGCGCCACGGCAGGTTCACCAGCGTGTCGATGTAGTTGCGCACGACGGTGGCTTCGGCCGACATCGGCGACATCAGCTTGAGCTTCTTGAATTCGGCGTCGGCCTTCTTCTTGGCTTCCTTCGGCATGCGCGCAGCCTTGATGCGCTTGTCGAGTTCTTCCAGGTCGGCGCCTTCTTCGCCCTCACCCAGTTCCTTCTGGATGGCCTTGACCTGCTCGTTCAGGTAGTACTCGCGCTGGCTCTTCTCCATCTGGCGCTTGACGCGGCCACGGATGCGCTTTTCGACCTGCAGGATGTCGATCTCGCCCTCGAGTTGCGACAGCAGGCTTTCCAGGCGTTCGGTCACATTGACCATCTCCAGGATCTTCTGCTTCTGCTCGAGCTTGATCGGCAGGTGCGCGGCGATGGTGTCCGCCAGGCGGCCTGCCTCGTCGATCCCTGACAGCGAAGTCAGGATCTCAGGCGGGATCTTCTTGTTGAGCTTCACGTACTGGTCGAACTGCGACACGATCGCGCGGCGCAGGGCCTCGGTCTCGGCGCTTTCGCCAGGTGCGGGCGGCACGGGCACGGCTTCGCACATGAAGTGCGATTCGTCCTCGCTCACCTCGCGGATGTTCGCGCGCTGGGTACCCTCGACCAGCACCTTCACGGTACCGTCGGGCAGTTTCAGCATTTGCAGGATATTGGCGATGCAGCCGACCTCGTACAGGTCGTCGGCGGTCGGCTCGTCCTTGGCCGCCGTCTTCTGGGCCACGAGCATGATGCTCTTGCCCGCCTCCATCGCAGTCTCAAGCGCCTTGATGGACTTCGGGCGTCCCACAAACAGCGGGATCACCATGTGCGGAAACACCACCACGTCGCGCAGCGGCAACAGTGGGAGGCGAATCGGCTCGGCCGGGAGGAGTTGTGTTCCGGACATCATTTTCCCCAAGTCAGTCATTTAAGGCGTAAATTGGGCCGCCCGAATCGATTACAAGATACGTGCCAATCGATTCATCAAGGCAGGCAGATGCCGCTCCCTGCACTTGCTGGCCCCTCTGAAACAGCATACCCGCGTTTCCTCCCTCTCGTCGGTAGAAATAAACAAAAAAAGCCGCTCGCTTCTACGCGAACGGCCTTTCCGCCCAGCTGCCGGTGTGGTCCCGACCACTTACCACGTCTGGCAGCCCTCGCGTCAGTTGGACCCCGCCACTTTGGGCTGCTGCTCTTCATACATCAGCAGCGGAGGTGCATCGCCGTTGATCGTATTTTCATCGATCACCACCTTCTGCACACCCTTGTAGTTGGGCAGGTCGTACATGACGTCCATCAGCGACTGCTCCAGGATCGAACGCAGGCCGCGGGCCCCGGTCTTGCGGCGGATCGCCTTGCGGGCGATGGCGCTCAGCGCACCCGGGCGGATTTCCAGCTCGACGCCTTCCATTGCCAGCAGCTTCTGGTATTGCTTGACCAGCGCGTTCTTGGGCTCGACCAGGATCTGCATCAGCGCGGCCTCGTCCAGCTTGGACAGCGTGGCGACCACCGGCAGGCGGCCGATCAGTTCGGGGATCAGGCCGAACTTGATCAGGTCTTCCGGCTCGGTCTGCGGCAGCACTTCGCTGGCGTCGCGCTCATCCTTGCTCTTGACCTGCGCGGCAAAGCCGATGCCGGTCTTGTCCGAGCGCTGCATGATGACCTTCTCCAGGCCATCGAAGGCGCCGCCGCAGATGAACAGGATGTTGGTCGTGTCCACCTGCAGGAAGTCCTGGTTCGGATGCTTGCGGCCACCCTGCGGCGGCACCGATGCCATGGTGCCTTCGACCAGCTTGAGCAGTGCCTGCTGCACGCCCTCGCCCGACACGTCACGCGTGATCGACGGGTTGTCGGACTTGCGCGAGATCTTGTCGATCTCATCGATGTAGACGATGCCGCGCTGCGCCTTCTCGACTTCGTAGTTGCAGTTCTGCAGCAGCTTCTGGATGATGTTCTCGACGTCCTCGCCCACGTAGCCGGCTTCGGTCAGCGTGGTCGCGTCGGCGATCACGAACGGCACGTTGAGCAGGCGCGCCAGCGTCTGCGCGAGCAGCGTCTTGCCCGAGCCGGTCGGCCCGATCAGCAGGATGTTGCTCTTGGACAGCTCGACATCGTCCTTCTTGCCGAGGTGCTTGAGGCGCTTGTAGTGGTTGTAGACCGCCACGGCCAGGATCTTCTTGGCCTGTTCCTGGCCAATCACATACTGGTCCAGGCTTTCGCGGATCTCGTGGGGCGTGGGGAGGTCCGAGCGCGCGGCCGCAGCGGCGTCTTTCTCGGATGCCGTGGCCTCGTCCCGGATGATCTCATTGCACAGGTCGATGCATTCGTCGCAAATGAACACCGACGGGCCGGCAATCAGCTTCTTGACCTCATGCTGGCTCTTGCCGCAGAAGGAGCAGTACAGAAGCTTTTCGCTGGATGAACCTTTTTTGTCCGCCATAGGAATCAGTCACTTTTGCTGTGCGCACACCGCGGGGCGAAAGGCTCCCCGGAGATACGCTTCAACGCATCATACGCCAAAACAATTGGCACCACCGGCGGTTCCCCCCGGCTGTGGGGCAAAAGCAAAAAACGAGGCACGGGGCCTCGTTCCGGTGTAGCCTTCGCCATTTGAGCCCTTGCCAGCCTGGCCGGCCGCCGCTGCGGATTGCGCCACGGCGGCCCGCTGCATCAGCCGCGACGGGCGAGGACCTTGTCGATCAGGCCGTAGTCAACCGCCTGGTCGCCGCTCATGAAGTTGTCGCGATCGGTGTCGCGCGCAATCTTCTCGACCGGCTGGCCCGTCACCTCGGACAGGATGGTGTTGAGCCGCTCGCGCAGGTACAGGATCTCGCGCGCCTGGATCTCGATGTCCGAGGCCTGGCCGCGCGCGCCGCCCAGCGGCTGGTGGATCATGATGCGCGAGTTGGGCAACGCCGAACGCTTGCCCTTGGCGCCAGCCGCCAGCAGGAACGCGCCCATGCTTGCCGCCATGCCCATGCACAGCGTGGACACGTCCGGCTTGATGAACTGCATTGTGTCGTAGATCGCCAGCCCCGCCGATACGGAACCGCCCGGCGAGTTGATGTACAGCGACACGTCCTTGTCGGGGTTCTCGCTCTCGAGGAACAGCAGCTGGGCCACCACCAGGTTGGCGGTCTGGTCATTGACCTCGCCCACCATGAACACCACGCGCTCCTTCAGCAGGCGCGAGTAGATGTCATAGGCGCGCTCGCCCCGGCCGGACTGCTCGACGACCATCGGCACCAGCCCCAGGCCCTGGGTTTCCAGTGCCGAAGCCTGCGTGGTGGCGAGACGGTCAAGCAAATCATTGCGGGTCATGCATGTTCTCCATGGATTCGTCGGATCGCAAGGCCATCCGGGGTAACTCGGGAAGTTGCCCCGCCCCACGCCGTGGCGCGGGGCTGCGGGTCACTTCCGGCCTCAGGCTTGTTGCTGGTTGCCTTCGGCGGTGAGTTCCTCGAAGGACACCTTCTTGTCGGTGACCTTGGCCTTGTCGCACACGAAATTTACCACGTTGTTTTCGAGCACGTAGGCTTCCATTTCGGCCAGGCGCTGCTGGTCGCCGTAGTACCAGCGCATGACTTCCTTCGGGTCTTCGTAGCTCTTGGCGAAGTCCTCGATCTCGGCCTTGATCTGGTCAGCCTTGGCTTCCAGGCCGTTGGCCTTGACGATCTCGGCCAGGATCAGGCCCAGCTTGACGCGGCGCTCGGCCTGCTGCGCGAACATCTCGGCCGGGATCGGCATGTCCTTGGCGTTGGGCATGCCACGCTGCTCCAGGTCGCGGCGGGCCATTTCCACCAGGCGTTCCTGGTCCTGCTCGATCAGGGCCTTGGGCACGTCCAGCTCGCTGGCCTTCAGCAGCGCTTCCATGACCTGGTCCTTCAGCATGGAATGCGTGCGGCGCTTCACTTCGCGCTCGAGGTTCTCGCGGATGTCGGCGCGCATCTTGTCGACGCTGCCGTCGGCAATGCCCAGCGACTTGGCGAAGGCATCATTGACTTCCGGCAGGTGCGCCCACTCGATCTTCTTCAGCGTCACGGTGAACTCGGCGGTCTTGCCGGCCACTTCCTTGCCGTGGTAGTCGGCCGGGAAGGCCAGCGGGAAGGTCTTGCTTTCGCCGACCTTCAGGCCCAGCGCGGCCTGCTCGAACTCGGGCAGCATGCGGCCTTCGCCCAGCACGAACGGGAAGTCCTCGGCCTTGCCGCCGGCGAACTCTTCACCGTCGACCTTGCCGACGAAGTCCAGCGTCACGCGGTCGCCGTTCTGGGCGGTGACGTCGGCACCGCCGTCGCCATGCTCGCCGGCTTCGCCGCGGGCGTGGTAGTGCACGCGCTGCTTGCGCAGGATGTCGATGGTCTTGTCGACTTCGGCATCGGTGATTTCAGTGCCGGTGCGGGTGACTTCGGCAGCCGACAGGTCGCCGATGGTCACTTCCGGGTACACCTCGAAGGTGGCGTCGAAGGCGACTTCGTCCTCGCCCACGCCTTCGTTCTTGATCTCGAACTTGGGCTGGCCGGCAACCTTGACGTCCTGTTCCTTGGTGATGTCGAAGAACTTGCGTGCGGCCTTGTCGAAGCGCACTTCGAACTCGACCTGCTGGCCGTACTGCTTCTCGACCATCTTCATCGGCACCTTGCCCGGACGGAAGCCCGACATCTTCACGGTCTTCGACAGGCGAACCAGGCGCTCCTGCTTTTCCTTCTCCACTTCGGCCTTGGGGATGGCCAGGGTCACCTTGCGGTCCAGCTTGCCGAGGTTCTCAATCACGTTCGACATGGTCGTAGATCCAATCCAGAAAATGTAGTTGTGTTCGTAGGTGCTACCGCTTGCGCATGTACCGCCCGCTTTACCGCCACGGCGCCGTCACCACAGGACGGCCGGGGCGGCGCACCGGCGAACGGGAAGCTCCGCGCAAACGGAAAACGGGGATTATCGCACGGTTTTCATTCGCTTCCGGCAGATTTTGCCCGGAACGGGCCCGGACCCGCCCGCCGGACCCGCGGTGCTATCCCGTCTGCCCATGGCGCAGCGCGCGCAGCAGCAGGCGTGCCGGATCCATCGCATCGGCCAGGTCCGACTCCAGCGGCAGCGGCTCGCCCTCGATCTGGCTGGCCAGCAGTTCCGCGCCCAGCGCTGCCCAGGTGAGGCCGCGCGACCCATATGCAAGGGCGGCGTAGAGCCCAGGCATGCGCGGCAGGTCACGCAAGTGCGCGCCGCGCAGCGATGCGGCCTGCGCCAGCGCGGCGGCCTCGTCAGGCACCTGGCCGACCAGCGGCAGCCGGTTGTGCGTGACCGTGCGCACGCCGACATAGCCGGAGAGCGTTGCGGGATCGATGGCGGCCACGGCATCGGCCTGGCGCGGCAGCATGCCGGACAGGCGCGCCAGATTGGCCGCGTGGACCGCCGGCTGCTCCACCAGCGGGCCTTCGTCGGCGTCGTAGCTGGAGCCGACCCGGCCCGCGCCGTCTGCGGCACGCGGCAGCAGGTAGCCGGCACCGGTCACCACGCAATCCGGCCAGCCGCCGAGCGCGTCCACCTGCGCCGACCCCAGCGTGGTCAGCTGCCCGCGCACGCGCCGCATGGTCCAGTGCTGCCGCGGCAGCAGTTGCTGCGCCTCATGTGCGTTGGCCAGTACCAGCACCGGCGCCGATGCCAGCACTTCACCGTCCTGCCCGACCGCCTGCCATTGCCCGTCAACGCGCGCGATTGCAGCAACCCGGCAGCCGAAACGTGCCGTCACCGCAGCGCCCGCTTGCGCCAGCTGCGCCGCGCAGATGTCCGGCGGCGCCAGCCAGCCGCCTTGCGGGAACCACAGGCCGCCACGCGGCACGCCGGCATGGTGGGCCGCTGCCGCCTCTTCAGCGCGCATCCAGCGCACGAATCCTTCCGGCAAGCCCAGCGCCGCCAGCGCGGCGCGCTGGGCCTCGCTTTCGGCTTCGTCCTCGCCGATCTGCAGCACGCCGCAGCCATGCCAGCCGACCGGATGGCCGGCCTCGGCCAGCGCCGCCCAGGCACGCAGCGCGTACTGGTTGCCGGCGCGCGACAGCCGCGACAGCAGGCTGTCGTCGGCGGACACGTGCGCATGCATGGCCGCCGCGCGGTGCGCCGAGGTCTGCCGCGCCGGCCCGTCATGGCCATCGAACAGCGTCACGCGCCAGCCGCGCGCGCCCAGCCGCTCGGTCACGGCGCAGCCGGCCAGGCCGGCGCCGATCACGATGGCATGGCGCTCGGCCCATTGCGCCGGCAGTGGCGGCGCATGGCGGCGCGCTTTCCATTGCGGGCGGAAGCGCGCGACGGTCATTTGCCACTTGCCGCCAAAGCCGGGCGCCTTGCTGACTTCGAAACCGACGTCCTTGAGCCCGCGCCGCACGAAGCCCGCGGCCGCCCACGTGGCCAGCCTGGCGCCTGGCCGGGCCAGCCGCGCCAGTCCGCGGAACACCTGCGGCGACCACATCTCCGTATTGCGCGCCGGCGCGAAACCGTCCAGGTAGAAGGCATCGACGCCGGCCGCCAGCAGCGGCAGCATCTGCTCGATATCGCCCAGCGCCAGCGTCAGCACCACGCGCCCGCCGTCGAAGGCCAGGCGGTGCAGGCCCGGCAGCGCCAGCGGCCATTGCGCCTGTAACGCCTGCGCCAGCGGCTGCAGCCCGTCCAGCCCGGCGTGCAACTGCGCCAGCCCTTCGCGGGTGAACGGGTGCTTTTCGATCGAGACGAAATGCAGCGATCCGCAGCGCTGGGGATCATCGCGCCACGCCTGCCAGGTCGCCAGGAAATTCAGCCCCAGGCCGAAGCCGGTCTCGACGATGACGAACTGGCGCTGGCCGGCCCACGCCTGCGGCAGGCCGTTGCCGCCCAGGAAGACATAGGCGGCCTGCGCCAGCCCGCCTTCGGTGCTGTGGTAGACGTCGTCGTAGCGGGGCGAATACGGGATGCCTTCGGCAGACAGGATGGACTCGGCGGGCTCTAATGCGCGCGGCATGGGACAGGAAACTCGGCGAAAAGCAAAATGCCAGGGCGGATTCGCCGGGGCGTGGGAGCGGGGTTGGCCGGGGTTGGCAATTCGCGCCGGATGGTAGCATAGCGGCCTTCCCGCAGACCGCACCGCCCTGCCCCTTGATCTGCGCCGCCCAGGCGCCCCGCTCCACATGCTCAGCTACCGTCACGCCTTCCACGCCGGCAACCATGCCGATGTCCTCAAACACGCCATCGTGGTGCAACTGCTCGATCACCTGGCGCAGAAGGACAAGGCGTTCTGGTATATCGACACCCATGCCGGCGCCGGCCTCTATGCGCTGGACCACGCCTACGCGCAGAAGAAGGCCGAATTCGAAACCGGCATCGCGCCGCTGTGGCGCGCCGCCGCCAGCGGCACCCAGCTGCCGGCGATGCTGGACGAATACCTGGACCAGGTGCGCGCGCTCAACCCGGACGGCAACCTGCGCCACTACCCCGGCTCGCCCTGGCTGGCCTGGCAGATGCTGCGCGAGCACGACCGGCTGAGGCTGTTCGAGCTGCACAGCACCGAGATCCAGGTGCTGCGCGACAACTTCCGCGGCGCCGGGCGCCGCGTCATGCTGTACGACGGCGACGGCTTCGGCGGCATCAAGGCCATCCTACCCCCGCCGCCGCGCCGCGCGCTTGTGCTGGTCGACCCCTCCTACGAGGACAAGCAGGACTACGCCCGCACCGTGCAGACCATCCGTGACGGGCTGGAGCGCTTTGCCACCGGCGTCTATGCGGTCTGGTACCCGCAGGTGCAGCGGCGTGAATCGGTGCAGCTGCCGGTGCAGCTCAAGGGCCTGCCGCTCAAGAGCTGGCTGCACGTGACCCTGACCGTCAGGCATCCGGTCGAGGGCGGCCTGGGCCTGCACGGCAGCGGCATGTTCATCGTCAACCCGCCGTGGCGGCTGAAGGAATCGCTGCAGCAGGCCATGCCGGTGCTAACCGACCTGCTTGGCCAGGACGACGGCGCAAGGTTCACGCTCGAAGCCGAGGAGAGCTGAGGCGGCGCACCAGCCAGTCCAGCGCCATGCCCGCGGCCAGGCCGACGCTGTCGGCCAGCAGGTCGAGCCAGTCGGCCTCGCGGTAGCCGGTCTGCCCCTGCAGCAGTTCGATCAGCCCGCCGTACGCCACCAGCCCCAGCAAGACGGCCCAGCCACGGCCGGTGTAGGCGCGCCGGCCCAGCACGCCCAGCACCGCGAACGCCAGCATATGGTTGGACTTGTCCCAGCCGGTGGTCGGCAGGGGCTGCGTCGGCGGCATCAGCGAAAGCGCCAGCACCGCGGCCGCGCAGCCCCAGAACAGCAGGCGCCAGCGCAGCGGGGTCAGGGTCGGGAAGGCAATCATCGGCATGTGTGCGGCATCTGGAAAGCCGACAATATAGCCCTGCCGCCTGCCGCCGCCACCGCAGCGCCCGGCAGGGCTGGATTCCCCCCGCGCCTTGCGCTACAATCCGCAGCCTCGTTGCACCGCAGGTGCGAGCCATGCCGACACCACGGTTCGGCGGCCAGTGCCGGCAGCAGCGGACAGGTGAAAGGCGGGCAGTTCCAGCCGCCTTTTTTGCTTTCCTGTCCGGCGCAAGCCAGCGAGCATCGCGGCCGCCCGCCCGGGCAGCGCCGCAAGGACCGCGAGGGTGGCGAAATTGGTAGACGCACCAGGTTTAGGTCCTGACGCCAGCAATGGTGTAGGGGTTCGAGTCCCCTCCCTCGCACCATCCGCCCTTCAAGTGGCGGACTGACAACTTCCGTTTTCAAATCCCCTTCGGCCCGCTTCTCCAGCCAGGCACTCCCACGCCGCGGCACTTTCCAGTCTGCGCCAGCGACGCTATCATTTCGTCATCGTATCGATAATCGATACATTCGTATATTGGTGCAATACTCATTCATCGTGGTGCAGCCATCCCGCGGATGGTGCCGCCCGGCCTCTCGCCCGCCGACGCAACTATGCCGTCAAAACCTGTCCCGCTACCCACGCCCGACCGCGACAACCCGCTCTTCAACCAGTCGCTGGAAAAAGGCCTCGAAGTCCTGCGCGCCTTCAACGGCGTGCACCGCACGCTGACCCTGTCGGAGCTGGCCGCGCTGACCGGCATGAACAAGAGCTCGGCGCAGCGCACCATCCATACGCTGGAAGCGCTGGGCTATGTCGACAAGCACCCGCAGACGCGCCGCTTCCGGCTGACGCCGCGGGTGATGGAGATCGGCTACAACTACCTGGCGGCCGACGCGCTGATCCCGGTGGCCAGCCCCTACCTGTCGCAGCTGGCCGCAGCCAGCGGCGAGACCGCCAACCTGACCGAGCCGGTCGGGCTGGACATGGTCTACGTGGCCCAGTTGATGACCGCCAAACACATGCCGGTGCTGACGCCGGTGGGCATGCGCATCCCGATGTACTGCACCAGCTCCGGCCGGGCCTACCTCAGCACGCTGCCCGACGAACAGGTGCTGGCGATGCTGGAGCAGTCGGCGCGCGTGGCGCGCACGCCCGCGACGCTGACCGGCGTGGATGCGATCTTCGAGCGCGTGGCAGCGTGCCGACGGCTGGGCTACGCCAGCAATGAAGAGGAACTGTTCATCGGCGACATGGGCCTGGCCGCGCCCATCGTCAACAGCCGTGGCGTGGCGGTCGGCGCGGTGCACGTGTCGCCGCCGGCCAGCCGCTGGAGCATGGCCGAGGCGCAGAAAAAGCTGGCGCCGCTGGTGATGGAATGCGCGCGGGCGATCTCGTGCTCCATCGCCCACTGAGGCCCGGCACCGCGAACGCCGGCCAACGTGCGCAGGGGTGGTAGAACACCTGAGTGCCAGTGCCTTTCGCGGACCCTTGCCGCGATCTATGCTGAAGGTGTCTGGGCGGCACCGCGCCGGTCCGGCATCGTTATCTCAGCCCTGATCGGAGGGCATATGAAATTCCCCGCTTTGCTGTTGGCAGCGTCGATGACCGCTGGCTGGTCATCGTTTGCACAGGCCGCCGGATGCCAGTACGACATGCAGTGCAAAGGAGAGCGGATCTGCCAGCAAGGGCAGTGCGTCTTTCCTGACGCGGAAGAAACCGCGGAAGCCGGTGGGCCGGCGCCGCTGTCGGCGACCAAGCGCACGCCGGCCCCACCACCACCCCGTGGGTGCTGCACCGTGGCAGGCAAGCTGAAGCTGTCACCGGCCGCGGCCGCGGATACCAGCCTGGCGAGCGGCGATGCGTGCCAGGGGCTGACCGCCTCCGGCAAGCCGGTTCCCGGCACGATCTGCAACTAGCCCCGGATCTGGCGCAGGCGCCCTAGCGCGCGTGCGCCAGCATGGCCTGCAGCAGCACGTTGGCGCCCGCCTCGATGTGCTCGGGCAGCGCGTCTTCAAGCTCGTTATGGCTGATGCCGTCCTTGCACGGCACGAAGATCATGCCGGTGGGCGCGCGCCGCGCGACGTAGACCGCGTCGTGGCCGGCGCCGCTGACCACGTCCATATGCGGCAGGCCCAGCACCGAGGCCGCGCGCCGCACGCTGTCCACGCATTCGGGCGCGAACACGCACGGCTCGAACTTCACCACCTGGCGGATTTCGACCTCCACGCCGGCAGCCAGGGCAATGCCTTCGAATGCCGCCTGCATGGCCGCGTGCATGCGGTCCAGGCCAGCCTGCGACAGGTTGCGGAAGTCGACCGAGAAATCGACCCGGCCCGGAATCACGTTGCGCGAGTTCGGCGTGACCTGCAGATAGCCGACCGTGCCGCGCCCGTGCGGCGCCTCGTCGCGCGCGATCTGGTTGACCGCCTCGACCATGCGCGCGGCCGCCAGCATCGCGTCGTGGCGCAGCGCCAGCGGCGTCGGGCCGGCGTGCGCGTCCATGCCGGTCACGGTCACGTCGTACCACTGCTGGCCCAGCGCGCCCGAGACCACGCCGATCGGCAGGCCGGCCGCCTCCAGCACCGGCCCCTGCTCGATATGCGCCTCGAAGTAGGCCGCGAACATGCCGCCCGGCACCGCGCCCGCCGGCTGCGCGCCGCGGTAGCCGATGGCCGCCAGCGCGTCGCCCACGCTGACGCCATCCACATCGGCCTGCGCGCGCGCAAAGGCCGCGTCGAATTCTCCGGCGAACACGCCCGAGCCCATCATCACCGGCGTGAAGCGCGTGCCCTCCTCGTTGGTCCAGAACGCAACCTCCAGCGGCGCGCGCGTGACGATGCCCAGGTCGTCGAGCGTGCGCATGACCTCCAGGCCGGCCAGCACACCGAAGTTGCCGTCGAACTTGCCGCCTGAGGGCTGGGTGTCGATATGGCTGCCGGTGGCCACGGCACGCGCGTCGGGGGCGCTGCCGGCGCGGCGCGCGAAGACGTTGCCGATCTCGTCGACGCGCACGTCGAGCCCGGCCTCGCGGCACCACTGCACCACCAGGTCGCGCCCCTTGCGGTCGGCTTCGGTCAGCGCGATGCGGCACACGCCGCCCCTGGGCGTGGCGCCGATCGCGGCGAGGTCCATCAGCGATTGCCACAGGCGGGCGCCATTGATGCGGGGAAGGTGTAGCTGGTCCATGTCTGGTTGCGGGTGGGGTGGAGGGAGAGGAAACGGCAGCAGGTTCAGCAAGAAGCAGACCACCATCGCCCGCGCTTCGGCCCGGGTTCCCGGCCCTGCCACCGTGGCACATGACTTGCTTTGCAGACATCCGTCCCCTCAAGCCAACCCAGGAGCAAGCCTGTGCACCACGATCCCTCCCTTCTCGCGAAAGGTCTCAAGTCAGCTGCCTCGGTCATGAGCGCCGCCGTGCTGGCGCTGCTCGCGCTGCCCGGTGCCGCCCATGCCGACAAGGTGCTGCGCATCGGCATGACCGCCGCCGACATCCCGCGCACGCTCGGCCAGCCCGACCAGGGCTTTGAGGGCAACCGCTTCTCCGGCATCCCGATGTACGACGGCCTCACCCAATGGGACCTGTCCAGGGGCAACGGCCCCAGCCTGCTGATCCCGGGCCTGGCCACCGAATGGAAGGTCGACGCCGCCGACAAGACCAGATGGGTGTTCAAGCTGCGCCCCGGCGTCAAATTCCACGACGGCACCCCATTCAACGCCGACGCCGTGGTCTGGAACGTCGGCAAAGTGCTGGACAAGACCGCCAGGCAGTTCGATCCCAGCCAGGTCGGCGTAACCGCCTCGCGCATGCCGACGCTGCGCACGGCAAAAAAGATCGACGACCTCACCGTCGAGCTGGTCACCTCCGAGCCGGATTCGTTCCTGCCCTACAACCTGACCAACCTGTTCATGGCCTCGCCCACGCAGTGGGAGAAGAAGTTCGCCGCGGTGCCGGCCTCGGTCACCGATCCGGTCGAGCGCTCCAAGCAGGCCTGGGTCGCGTTTGCCGCCGACGCCGCCGGCACCGGGCCGTTCAGGATGAGCCGCTTGGTGCCGCGCGAGCGCCTGGAAGTGGTGCGCAATGCGCAATACTGGGACGCGAAGCGCGTGCCAAAGATCGACAAGGTGGTGATGGTGCCGATGCCCGAGGCCAACGCCCGCACCGCCGCGCTGCTGTCGGGCCAGGTCGACTGGATCGAAGCCCCGGCGCCCGACGCCATCGCCCAGATCAAGAGCCGCGGCTTCCAGGTCTACGCCAACGCGCAGCCGCATATGTGGCCGTGGCAGCTGTCGTTCGCGCCCGGCTCGCCGTGGCTGGACAAGCGCGTGCGCCAGGCCGCCAACCTGTGCGTCAACCGCAGCGGCCTGAAGACCCTGCTGGGCGGCTACATGGCCGAGGCCAAGGGCATCGTCGAGACCGGCAATCCGTGGTGGGGCAATCCGAAGTTCGATATCAAGTACGACCCGGCCGCGGCGAAGAAGCTGATGCAGGAGGCCGGCTACTCGGCCGCCAAACCGGTCAAGGTCAAGGTGCAGGTGTCGGCGTCGGGCTCCGGCCAGATGCAGCCGCTGCCGATGAACGAGTACGTGCAGCAGAACCTGAAGGAGTGCTTTATCGACGTCGATTTCGACGTGGTCGAGTGGAACACGCTCTTCACCAACTGGCGCGTCGGCGCCAAGGACGCCAGCGCGCACGGCGCCAACGCCATCAACGTCAGCTTTGCGGCAATGGACCCGTTCTTCGCCATGGTCCGCTTCGTCAGCACCAAGACCCAGCCGCCGGTCTCGAACAACTGGGGCTACTTCGGCAATGCCGAGTTCGACAAGCTGATCGAGAACGCGCGCACCTCGTTTGACGAGAAATCGCGCGACGCGGCGCTGGCCAGGCTGCATGCACGCATCGTCGAGGAATCGCCGTTCGTGCTGATCGCGCATGACGTCGGCCCGCGCGCGATCTCGAAGAAGGTCAAGGGCGTGGTGCAGCCGCAGAGCTGGTTTATCGATATCGCGACAATGTCGATGGACTGATCCCGGCCGCGCCCGACGGACGCCGCGCGGCAGCCCCGCCGCCGCGCGGCCCGGCAGTCCCGCCCGGTCTTTCCCGCGTGCCGCGCACCGCGCACGCACGCCCCCAACTTGCCGGATCCCCCCATGCAATACCTGTTCCGCCGCATCCTCTATGCCATCCCCATCCTGCTCGGGGTGGCGCTGCTGTGCTTCTCGCTGGTTCATATCGCCCCCGGCGATCCGCTGGTGTCGGTGCTGCCGCCCGACGCCTCGGAAGACCTGCGCCGCCAGCTGACCGCGCTCTACGGCTTCGACAAGCCCTTCCTGGAGCAATTCCTGCACTGGCTGGGCCGCGCGCTGCAGGGCGACCTGGGCACTTCGATCGCCACCAGCCGGCCGGTGATGGCCGAAGTCGGCGCAGCCGTGGTCAATTCCCTGCGCCTGGCCACCGTGGCCACGCTGATCGGCTTCAGCTTCGGCTGCCTGTTCGGCTTTGTCGCCGGCTACCTGCGCGATTCCGTGGCCGACCGCACCGCGTCGCTGCTGTCGGTGCTGGGCGTCAGCATCCCGCACTACTGGCTGGGGATGGTGCTGGTGATCGCGTTCTCGGTGCTGCTGGGCTGGCTGCCGGCCACCGGCGCCGGGCCGGGCGGTTCGGGCGACTGGGCCTGGGACTGGGAGCACATGCAGTACATGCTGCTGCCGGCAGTGACCATGTCGGTGATCCCGATGGGCATCGTGGCGCGCACGGTGCGCGCGCTGGTGGCTGAGATCCTGGCCAACGAGTTCATCGTCGGCCTGCGCGCGCGCGGCCTGTCGGACCTGGCCGTGTTCCGCCACGTGCTCAAGAACGTGGCGCCGACCGCGCTGTCGGTGATGGGCCTGCAGCTGGGCTACCTGCTGGGCGGCTCGATCCTGATCGAGACCGTGTTCTCATGGCCCGGCACCGGCTTCCTGCTCAACGCCGCTATCTTCCAGCGCGACTTCCCGCTGCTGCAGGGGACCATCCTGGTGCTGGCTGTGTTCTTCGTGCTGCTCAACCTGCTGGTCGATGCGCTGCAGACGCTGTTCGATCCGCGCATCCAGCGCAACTGAGGAGGCCGACATGGACATGACCCTCGACCCATCACCGGCCGCCGCTGCGGTGCAGCGCTCGCCCGGCTACTGGACCACGGTCGGCCGGCGCCTGCTGCGCAACAGGCTGGCCATGCTGGCCGCGCTGGTGCTGCTGGGGCTGGTGCTGATGGCGCTGTTCGCCCCGGCACTGATGCCCGCCGATCCGTACGCGGCATCGATCCTCAAGCGCCTCAAGCCGATCGGCACCGAGCACTTCCCGCTGGGCACCGACGAGCTGGGACGCGACATGCTGTCGCGGCTGATGCTGGGCGCGCGGCTGTCGCTGTTCATGGGCATCACGCCGGTGCTGCTGGCCTTTGTCATCGGCAGCGCACTCGGCATCGTCGCCGGCTATGCCGGCGGCTGGACCAACACCGTGATCATGCGGCTCACCGACATCCTGTACGCCTTCCCGTCGGTGCTGCTGGCGATCGCGCTGTCAGGCACGCTGGGCGCGGGCGTGGGCAATGCGCTGCTGTCGCTGACCATCGTCTTTATCCCGCAGATCGTGCGCGTGGCCGAAAGCGTGACCACCCAGGTGCGCAACCGCGAGTTTGTCGACGCGGCGCGTGCTTCCGGGGCGTCGTCGCTGACCATCGTGCGCGCCCATGTGCTCAACAACGTGCTTGGGCCGATCTTCGTCTATGCCACCAGCCTGATCTCGGTGTCGATGATCCTGGCCTCGGGCCTGTCCTTCCTCGGCCTGGGCGTCAAGCCGCCCGAGCCGGAGTGGGGCCTGATGCTCAACACGCTGCGCACGGCCATCTATACCCAGCCGTGGGTTGCCGCCCTGCCCGGCGCCATGATCTTCCTGACCTCGGTCTCGTTCAACCTGCTGGCCGACGGCATCCGCTCGGCCATGGAAATCAAGGACTGAACCATGCCAGCACTGATGCAGGCCCCTTCCCCACAGGCCGGCCGCGATGTCGGCGGCCCGGCGCAGCCGCTGGTGATCGCCCACCAGCTGGTCAAGCACTTCCCCATCAAGTCCGGCCTGCCCGGCCTGCGCGCGCGTGCCGCGTCGGTGCGCGCGGTCGATGGCGTCAGCTTCGACGTGCTCAAGGGCGAGACCCTGGGGGTGGTCGGCGAGTCCGGCTGCGGCAAGTCCACCACCGCGCGGCTGCTGATGCAGCTGACGCAGCAGGACAGCGGCGAGCTGATCTTCGACGCGCAGGGCGTGGGCTCGGCCCAGCTGCCGATGAAGCAGTTCCGCAGCCAGGTGCAGATGGTGTTCCAGGACAGCTATTCGTCGCTGAACCCGCGCCTGACCATCGAGGCGTCGATCGCCTTCACGCCACGCGTCCATGGCGTGCCGGCGCGCGAAGCCACCGAGCGCGCCCGCTACCTGCTGCAGCGCGTCGGGCTGGACCCGGCGCGCTTTGCCGGGCGCTACCCGCACGAGCTGTCCGGCGGGCAGCGCCAGCGCGTCAACATTGCCCGCGCGCTGGCGCTGCGCCCGCGGCTGGTGATCCTGGACGAGGCGGTCTCGGCACTGGACAAGTCGGTGGAGGCGCAGGTGCTGAACCTGCTGCTGGACCTGAAGGCCGAGTTCGACCTGACCTACGTCTTCATCAGCCACGACCTCAACGTGATCCGCTACCTGTGCGACCGCGTGATGGTGATGTACCTGGGCAAGGTGGTGGAGATCGCGGATACCGAGACCCTTTATCGCCACCCGGCGCACCCGTACACGCGCGCGCTGCTGAAGTCGATGCCGTCGCTGGACCCGGACCACCGCACCGCGGTCGCGCCGCTGGCGGGCGACCCGCCCAATCCGATCAACCCGCCGCCCGGCTGCAGCTTCCATCCGCGGTGCGCCATGGCGCAGGACGTGTGCGCGCGGCGCGAGCCGCAGCTGACCGACCTGGTGGCCGGGCATCCGGTCGCCTGTCTGCTGGCCACCGCGCCCTGAGGAGCCCACCATGTCCACCACCCCACAAAGCACACCTGGCGCGCCGATGATTTCGGTGCGGGACCTGCACGTCACCTTCTCCGGCGGCGGCAAGACCATCCGCGCCGTCAACGGCGTCTCGCTCGAAGTGGGCGCAGGCGAAGCGGTGGCGCTGATCGGCGAATCCGGCTCGGGCAAGAGCGTCACGCTGCGCGCGCTGATGCGCCTGCACCCGCCGCGCCGCACCCGCATGGAGGGCCGGATCCGCGTCGACGGCGCCGACGTGATGGCGCTCGACCAGCGCGCGCTGGCCCGGCTGCGCGGCGGCACCATGGCGATGGTGTTCCAGGAGCCGCTGCTGGCGCTGGACCCGGTCTACACCGTCGGCCAGCAGATCGTCGAATGCATCCGCACCCACGACAAGGTCTCGGCCGCCGAGGCGCGCGAGCGCGCGCTACAGGCGCTCGAGTCCGTGCGCATTCCCAGCCCGGAGCGACGGCTGGCAGCGTACCCGCACGAGATGTCGGGCGGCATGCGCCAGCGCGCGATGATCGCGCTGGCACTGTCGGCGCGGCCCAGGATCCTGCTCGCCGACGAGCCCACCACCGCGCTGGACGCCACCGTGCAGATCCAGGTGCTGATCCTGCTGCGCGAGCTGCAGCGCGAACTGGGGCTGTCCATCGTCTTCGTCACCCACGATATCGGCGCGGCGGTGGAGATCGCCGACCGCGTCGCGGTGATGTACGGCGGGCGCATTGTCGAGGAAGGCCCGATCCGCACCCTGCTGCGCGCGGCGCGCCACCCCTACACCATCGCCCTGCTGCAAAGCCGGCAGCATGGCATGGACCGTGGCCAGCGGCTGCAGGCCATCGGCGGCGCCCCGCCCGACCTGGCCGCGCTGCCGCCGGGCTGCACCTTCGCGCCACGCTGCCCGCATGCGCGCCCGCAATGCCTGGCCGAGGTGCCGCAGGCGGTCACCGTCGGCACCGGCCACCGCGTCAGCTGCGTGCTGGCCGCCGAGCCCGCCGTGGCCACCGCGGCATAAGCCCCATCCCAGAACCCCAACATATTCCAGGCCCCCCATGACGCTTGCCACCCATCCTGCCCGTGCCTTCATGCCGTACCCCCAGGTTGCCGTCCCGCACGCCGCCAGCGGCCCGCTGCAGGGCCTTAGCTTTGCCGTGAAGGACCTGTTCGATGTAGCGGGCTATCCGACCGGCGGCGGCAATCCGCACGTGCTGGCGCGCTCGGGCATCAAGGCCGCGACCGCGCCGGCGGTGCAGCGGCTGCTGGATGCCGGCGCCGCCTTCGTCGGCAAGACCCACACTGACGAGCTGGCCTTCTCCATGAACGGCCAGAACGCCCACTACGGGCGCCCGGTCAACGGCGCGGCGCCGGACCGCATCACCGGCGGCTCGTCGTCGGGCTCGGCCTCGGCGGTATCGAACGGCTTGTGTGACTTCGCGCTGGGCTCCGACACCGGCGGCTCGGTGCGTGCGCCGGCCAGCCATTGCGGCCTGTTCGGCATCCGTCCCACGCACGGGCGAATTTCGCTGGAGCGCTGCCTGCCGCTGTCCGAGAGCCTGGACACCTGCGGCTTTTTCGCGAGCGACATCGGCACCTTCGCGCGCGTGGCCGAGGTGCTGTTCGGCGCGGACCCGGCGCCGCTGCCGGCCGCGCCGCGGCTGCTAGTTGCCACCGACCTGTTCGGCCAGCCCACCCCGGAAGCCCGCGGCGCGCTGGCACCGGCCGTCGCCCGGATCGAAGCCGCGCTGGGCCGGGCCGCGCCAGTCACCGTGGCCGACCGGCCGCTGTCCGAGCTGTGGTGGGCGTTCCGCTACGTGCAGGGCTGGGAGGCGTGGCACAGCGACGGCGAACTGATCGAGCAACACGGGCTGGAGCTGGGTGCCGATGTCGCGGCACGCTTCGCCTTCTCGAAGGCCGTCACCCGCAGCCAGTTCGACGAAGCCAGTGCCGTGCGCCGCGACTTCACCGCGCACGTGGGCCGGCTGCTGGGGCAGGACGGCGTGCTGGTGCTGCCGACCATGCCCGATATCGCGCCGCTGCGCGCCGAGCCGGTCGAATCGCTGGAGACCTACCGCAACCTCGCCTCCCAGACGCTGTGCCTGACGCCGCTGAGCGGCTTCCCGCAGCTGAACCTGCCGCTGGCCCGCCGCGACGGCGCACCGCTCGGCATCTCGCTGCTGGGGCCGGCGGGCAGCGACCGCAGCCTGGTGGCACTGGCGGAGCGGATCATGGCGCACCAGGCCTGAACCACTAAGGCAAACGGCACGCGGGTGGGCGCCCGGCGCCCCACCCGCGTCAGGTGGCCCGCCATCTGAAGACGCCGCCGGCCAGCCCGGCGCTCCTACAATGCTGCCATCGCATTGGTCCGCCGGCCCGCGCCGCACGGACAAGAGGAGCCCAGCATGTCCCCGGCCGGAGCCGCGCCAGCAGAATCCGCCCGCCAGTCCGCCACACCTGCCTTCGCGGTCACGCCGACCAAGCTGGTGCCGCCCCGCGGCGCCCGCCCGCTGATGCCGCGCGACACCCTGCTCGCGCGCCTGGCCGAGGCGCGGCGCCAGCGCTGCGTGGTGATCCAGGGGCCGGCCGGCTGCGCCAAGACCAGCACGCTGGCGGCGTGGCGCCAGGCCCTGCTGACGCTGGACTTCGACGTCGCCTGGCTGTCGCTCGCCCCGGAAGACAACAGCGTCGCGGCCTTCTTCAACGGCCTGGTCGCCAGCCTGGCCACCGTGGATCCGGCCATCGTGCGCGATGCCTGGGTGCTGATGGGCCGCGACGGCCACCAGTCCGCGGTCGAGCACTGGGTGATCACGCTGGTGCGGGCCATCGGCGCACGCCGGCGCGAACTGGTGCTGATGCTCGACGACGTCCATCACCTGGACGACCCCGGCGTGGTGCTGGCGCTGCGCTGGCTGCTCGACTACGCGCCGCCGCAACTGCACGTGGTGCTGGCCTCGCGCACCGCGCCGCCGCTGTCGCTGGCGCGGCTGCGCACGCAGGGGCTGCTGTCGTCATTCGGGCTGGCCGACCTGCGCTTCTCGGCACAGGAATCCGCCCGTTTCCTGCAGGAACAACTGGGCCACGTCGACGCCCGCGATGCCGGCCGGCTGCATGAACTCACCGACGGCTGGGCCGCCGGCCTGCAGCTCTTTGCCATCGACCTGAAGGGCAAGCGCGGCGGATCGTACAACCCGGTCCAGGTGCGCGACGCACAGACCTTTGCCAGCTATTTCGAGCGCGAGGTGCTGGTGCGGCTGACGCCGGACGACCTCGGCCTGCTCACCCGCATGGCGCTGTGCCACCGCTTTTGCGGCGCGCTGTGCGCCACCCTGCTGGGCCGGCCCGAAGCCGCCGCCGAGATCACCGTGCGGCTGGCGCACCTGGCGCGCGACGACCTGTTCATCGCGCAGATCGGCAGCGACAGCCATGGCGAAGCCTGGTACCGCCTGCACCCGCTGTTGCGCGAAGTGCTGCTGGGGCGCCTCGGCGGGCTGCCGCAGGGCACGCAGGCGGCGATGCACGCAGCGGCCTGGCAGTGGTTCAACGCGCATGGCCACGTCGACGAGGCCGTGCGGCACGCGGTGCTGGCCGGGGACAGCGCGGCCGCCGCCGACATGGTGCACGGCCGCGCGCATAGCCTGCTCGCGCGCGGCGAACTCAGCAAGCTGGCCGCGCTGGTGCGGCAACTGCCGGCGGAACAGATACGGGCCCGCTTCGGCCTGCTGCTGGTCCAGGCCCATCTGCAGATGTATGCCGGCGACTCCGACGGGCTGCAAGACAGCCTGCAGCGGATGCAGGCCCAGGCCGGGCGGCTGGGCCCGCGCGAGCACTATGCGCTGGCGATATTGCAAGGCAGCATGGCGCTGCTGCGCGACGACTCCGATGCCGTCGCCAACCTGCTGCCGGCGCTGCAGCGCGTGCCCGCCGGCGCGGACGACTTCACCCTGACCGGGCGCGGCAACATCCTGTCGTGGATGCATATCTACCGCGGCGAATACGACCAGGCGCGGCGCGTGATCGAGGACGGCGCGCCCTGCGACGGCGCGCCGCGCGGCACGCTGCTGGGCCGCTGCATGGGCGGCATGACGCACGCCGTCGAGGGCCAGGTGCTGGTGGCCGAACGCGTGCTGCATGACGTGCTAGCCGATGCCGAGCAGCGTGGCGCCGCCTGCGCCGGCGTGGCCTGCATGGCGGCCGCGCTGCTGGGCGAGACCCTGTACGAACTCAACGATGTCGAGGCTGCCGCCAGCCTGCTTGATGCCCGCATCGACGTGCTGGTGCGCATCTCGATCCCCGACACCGTGCTGCGCGCGCTGCTGGCGCTGTCCTGCAGCCGCTGGCACGCCGGCGACCACGCCGGTGCGCTGGCGTGCCTGGACCGGCTGGAGCGCTACGGGCAGCGCCACCGAGTCGACCGCCTGGTGGCCGGGGCCCTGTCACTGCGCTCGCGCCGGCTGCTGGAAGACGGCCATGTCGACGCCGCCGACGACGCGCTGCTGCGGCTGGAAGCGCTGGCGGCCCGGCATGCCGGCGCGGTGCGCAGCACCGCCTGGGAAGTGCGGGTCCACGCCGACCTGGCCCGCATCGGCATGTGCCTGCACCACAACGATTTCGACGGCGCGCTGGCGCGCCTGGAGCCGCTGGCGGCGCTGTCCGAGGCCGGCGGGCGCTGGTCCCGCGTGGCCACCTTGCGCGTGCTGATGGCGCAGGCCCACCGGGGCCGCCGCGATCCCGCCGCCGCGCGCCGGCAACTGCTCGACGGGCTGCGCATCGGCCACCGCCACGGGCTGGTGCGCAGCCTGCTCGACGCCTCGCCGCAGGTGCCGGCCATGCTGGCGGTGCTGGCCGGCGATGACAGCCTGGACCCGGTACTGGCGTTCTACGCGCAGCGCCTGGCCGACGCCGCCGGTCCGGGCGCGTCCGCCAGTCCCGCTCCCTCGCCGGCCCCGGCCGCCCAACTCGCGCGCCTGGCCACCCTCAGCGAGCGCGAGCAGGAGGTGCTGGGCCTGCTGGCGCAGGCCATGCCGAACAAGAAGATCGCGCGCATCCTCAACGTGTCGCTCGACACGGTCAAGTGGCACCTGCGCAATGTCTACGCCAAGCTGGGAGTCACCGGACGTGACCAAGCCGTGGCCCGGCTGCGCGACGCCGGCGCCCTGCCCACCCCCTGATCTACTCCACCTACACCACCGGTGTAGGGACTTCCCACCCGCCCCCGGCCACACTGGATCCAACGAGGCAGCGACACCGCTGCCGTCCACCAGTCAGACCGGGAGCCATCGATGGAAATCATCCGCAACGTCTATCGCGAAGACCACGAGATGTTCAGGGAAACCGCGCGCCGCTTCTTCGAGCGCGAATGCCTGCCGCGCCAGGCCGCCTGGGACCAGGCCGGCTGCGTCGACCGCGAGACCTGGCTCAAGGCCGGCCGCGAAGGCCTGCTGTGCGTCACAGTGCCCGAGGAATACGGCGGCGGCGGCGGCGATTTCGGCCACTCCGCCGTGCTGGCCGAGGAATATCACCGTTCCGGCATTTCCGGCCCGAGCTTCTCGGTGCATTCGGACATCACCGCACCCTACATCGTGCGCCTGGGCACCGAGGAACAGAAGCGCAAGTGGCTGCCCGGGATCTGCCGCGGCGAGAAGATCCTGGCCATCGCCATGACCGAGCCCGGCAGCGGCTCCGACCTGAAGTCGATCCGTACCAGCGCCGTACGCGACGGCGACGAGTTCGTGATCAACGGCAGCAAGACCTTCATCTCCAATGGCCTGAATGCCGACCTGATCGTGGTGGTCTGCAAGACCGATCCGACTGCGGGCGCCAAGGGGGTGAGCCTGATCATGGTCGAGGCGGAGCGCGCGGGCTTTCGCCGCGGGCGCAAGCTGGAGAAGGTCGGCCAGCACGCCGCCGACACCGCCGAGCTGTTCTTCGACAACGTGCGCGTGCCGGTCACCAACCTGATCGGCAACGAGAACGGCGGCTTCATCCACCTGATGGAAGAGCTGCCGCAGGAACGTCTGATCATCGCCGCTTACTGCGCCGCCAAGCTGGAGCGCCAGCTTGAGCTGACGCTGCAGTACGTGAAGGAGCGCCGCGCCTTCAATCAGACCGTGTGGGACTTCCAGAACACCAAGTTCAAGCTGGCCGACGTCAAGGCCCAGGCCGTGGCGGTGCGCACCATGGTCGACTACTACATCGGCAAGCACATGGTGCAGAAGCTGTCGCTGCAGGAGGCGGCCATCGCCAAGCTGTACGCCACCGAGACCCTGTGGAAGTGCATCGACGACATGGTGCAGCTGCACGGCGGCTACGGCTACATGCTCGAGTACCCGATCGCGCGCGCCTTTGTCGACATGCGCGTGACCCGCATCTTCGGCGGCACCAGCGAAGTACTGCGCGACCTGATCGCACGCAAGCTCTGAGCCCCTTTTTCGAAACCTCCTTCAGGAATCCATCATGAGCGAGAAAGTCCTGGTTGCCGGCGTCGGCATGATCCCCTTCGCCAAGCCCGGCGCAAGCCTGAGCTACACCGAAATGGGCGCCGAAGCCACGCGCCGCGCGCTGGCGGACGCCGGCATCGGCTACGAGCAGGTGCAGCAGGCCTTTGCCGGCTATGTCTACGGCGACTCCACCTGCGGCCAGACCGCGCTGTATGAAGTCGGCATGACCGGCATCCCCATCATCAACGTCAACAACAACTGCTCGACCGGCTCGACCGCGCTCTACCTGGCGCGCAAGGCGATCGAGAGCGGTGATGCCGACTGCGTGCTGGCGCTGGGCTTCGAGGAGATGCAGGCAGGCGCGCTGAAGTCGCACTGGGATGACCGCCCCGTGACCCGCGCCCGCTTCCAGCCGATCATGCACGGGCTGACCGCCGACATGGCGCACCTGCCGCAGGCCCTGCGCACCTTCGGCGGCGCCGGCCGCGAGCATATGCAGCGCTACGGCACCCGCATGGAGACCTTTGCGGCGGTGCGCGCCAAGGCCAGCCGCCATGCCGCCAACAACCCGCTGGCGCTGTTCCGCAAGGTCGTCACCACCGAAGACGTGATGAACGACGTGGAACTGCTGCCGGGCGTGATGACGCGCCTGATGGCCTGCCCCCCGACCTGCGGCGGCGCGGCCGCAATCCTGGTGTCCGAGCGCTTTGCCCGCCAGCACGGCCTGCGCACCGGCGTGCAGATCGTGGCGCAGGCGCTCACCACCGATCCGCCCGCCTCGTTCGACCCGCCGTCCATGCTGAACTACGTCGGCACCCACATGACGCGCGCGGCGGCCAACAAGGTCTACGAGCACGCCGGCATCGGCCCCGAGGACGTCGATGTGTGCGAGCTGCACGACTGCTTCGCGCACAACGAGGTGATCTCGTACGAAGCCCTGGGCTTCTGCCCCGAAGGCGGCGCCGAGAAATTCGTCATGGACGGCGACAACACCTACGGCGGCAAGGTAGTGGTCAACCCGTCGGGCGGCCTGCTGTCCAAGGGGCACCCGCTGGGCGCCACCGGCCTAGCCCAGTGCTACGAACTGACGCACCAGCTGCGCGGCACCGCCGAGCATCGGCAGGTGGAAGGCGCAAAGCTGGCGCTGCAGCACAACCTCGGCCTCGGCGGCGCGTGCGTGGTGACGCTGTACGGCAAGTACTGAGCCCTGGACCGAACCCAAGCAATGACGTGGCGCGCCGGCAGCATCGTGCTGCCGGCAGTGCCCCGCAAGGAGACCGCCATGAAACGTTCCACGCTTTCCCGCCTGCTGGGCCTTGGCCTGGCCTGCGCGATGCTGCTGCCGGCGCTGCCGGCAAGCGCCGCCGACAACTTCCCCTCGCGTCCGCTGCGCTTTATCGTGCCCCTGACGCAGGGCAGCGGCTCAGACACCGTCACCCGCTTCGTCGCCGAGCTGGTGGGCAAGGACCTGGGCCAGCCGGCCGTGGTCGAGAACCGCCCCGGCGCCGACACCATCATCGCCGTGCAGAGCCTGCTCAACGCGCCGGCTGACGGCTACAGCATCCTGATGATCTCGCCCAGCGCCATGGTCATCAACCCGCTGGTCAACGACAAGCTGCCCTATGACCCACGCGATATCCGCCCGCTGGCTGCCGCGATCCGCGCTTCGGCGGTGCTGGTCACGGGCGCCAATTCGCCCTACAAGAGCGTTGCCGACGTCCTCGCCACCGCGCGCAGGAAGCCGCATACGGTCAGCCTGGCCAACTACAGCTACCACTATCGCCTGGGCGGGCTGCAGCTGCAGCAGATGGCCGGCATCGACCTGAACCACATTCCCTACAAGGGCGCGGCGCAGGTGCAGACCGACCTGATGGGTGGCGCGGTGGACCTGGCCCTGCTGGATGTCGGCGGCGCCCTGCCGCTGCTGCGCGCCGGCAAGCTGCGCCCGCTGGCCGTGACCACCCGCGCGCGCCACCCTGAACTGCCCGACGTGCCAACCGTGCGTGAAAGCGGCGTGGCCAACTATGAGCTGTCGGTGTGGATCGGCTTTGGCGTCAGCAGCAAGACGCCCGAGCCGATCGCGCAGAAGCTCGAGGCGTCGCTGCTGAAGGCGCTGGGCACGCCGGAATTCCGCAATTTCGCCGCGCGCACGGCCTATGCCGAAGTGCTGGCCGAGCCGGGCAAGCAGATGCGCGCCATGATCGCCTCGGAGCGGGTGCGCTACGGGGAACTGGTCAAGAACTACGACGTCAGCGCGCGCTGAAGGCGCCGCCCTGCACAACCCAGAAAACAGGATTCACCATGTCACAGCTTTGCAAGGACCGCGTTGCCGTCATCACCGGTGCCGGTCGCGGCATCGGGCGCGAATATGCGCTGGAGTTCGCCCGCCAGGGCGCGAAAGTGGTCGTCAACGATCTCGGCGGGCGCGGCGAAGGCGGCGGTGCCGCCAGCGGCCCGGCCCAGGAAGTGGTGGCCGAGATCCGCGCCGCCGGCGGCGAGGCCATCGCCAGCTTCGACGACGTGGCCGACTGGGCCGGCGCCGAGCGCATGATCCGCACCGCCATCGACACCTTCGGCGGCCTCGACGTACTGGTCAACAATGCCGGCATCCTGCGCGACCGCACCCTGGTCAACATGACCGAGGAGGACTGGGATTCAGTGATCCGCGTGCATATGCGCGGCACCTTTGCGCCGTCGCGGCACGCCGCCGCCTACTGGCGCGAGGAATCGAAGGCGGGGCGCCAGCGCGCCGCGCGCATGATCAACACCAGCTCGTCGTCCGGCCTGTACTGCAACGCCGGCCAGTCCAACTACGGCGCGGCCAAGGCCGGCATCGCCGCGATGTCGGTGATCGCCGCGCGCGAGCTGGACCGCTACGGCGTCACCGTCAACGCGATCTACCCGACCGCGATGAGCCGGCTGACCGAAGACATCTTCGCCAAGCGGCGCAACGAGTTCACCGCCGGCGCCGTGCCGGGCTTCGATCCGCTCGATGCCGGCAACGTGGCGCCGCTGGTGGCCTGGCTGGGCAGCGTCGAGTCCGGCGACGTCACCGGGCGCGTGTTCGGCGTGCGCGGCGGGCGCATCACGGTGGCCGAAGGCTGGCACGCCGGCCCGCGCATCGAGAAGTCAGGCCGCTGGGACGCCGCCGAGCTTGGCCAACTGATTCCCGCGCTGGTCCGCCAGGCCGCGGCCAATGCCGACACGTCGGGCGAGATCCCCGCCGCCTGATCACCGCACCGAGCACCGCACCATGACACCGACCCCCAAGTACCTGGGCGATCACGCCGCCCTGAACCCTGAGAAGCCCGCCGCCATCAACGGCACCACCGGCGAGGTCCTGAGCTACAGCGAGCTGGACCAGCGCTCGAACCGCTTTGCCCAGTACCTGTACGCGCTTGGCCTACGCCGCGGCGACCATATCGCGATGGTGCTCGAAAACAATATGCGCTGCTTTGAGCTGTGCTGGGCCGCGCTGCGTTCCGGGCTGCTGATCACCCCCGTCAACCGCTTCCTGACCGCGCCCGAAGCCGCCTACCTGATCGAGGACAGCAAGGCGCAGGTGGTGGTGACCTCCTACGCGATGCGCGAGCTGGCTGCCCAGTTGACGGACCTGATGCCGACCTGCCGCAGCCGGCTGATGGTGGACGGCACCATTCCCGGCTGGGACAGCTACGAAACGGCCATCGCCGCGCACCCGGCCGGGCGCCTGGCCGAAGAATGGATGGGCGCGACCATGATCTACAGCTCCGGCACCACCGGCCGGCCCAAGGGCATCGTGCGCGCGCAGCCGCAGGGCTATGTGACCGAAGGCTCGGGCTCGCCACGCCGGGCCCAGTTCGTTCGCTATGGTTTCGACGCCGATACCACCTACCTGTCGCCCGCGCCGCTGTACCACACCGCACCGCTCGGCTATGGGCTTGAGACCCAGTTCGGCGGCGGCACCGTGGTCTTCATGGAGAAGTTCGACGCGGTCGAGGCGCTGCGCATGATCGAGCGCTACCGCGTCACCCACAGCCAGTGGGTGCCGACCATGTTCATCCGCATGCTTAAGCTGGAGCCGGCGCAGCGCGAGGCCTTCGACCTGTCCAGCCACCGCGTGGCGATCCACGCGGCAGCCCCCTGCCCGCAGGAAATCAAGCGCGAGATGATCGCCTGGTGGGGACCGATCGTGCACGAGTACTACGCCGCCACCGAAGGCAACGGCGTGGCCACGCTGAACACGGCGGAATGGCTGACGCACCCGGGCTCGGTCGGCAAGGCGCTGGTGGGCGTGCTGCATATCTGCGACGAGGACGGCAACGAACTGCCCTGCGGCGAAAGCGGGCTGGTCTACTTCGAGCGCGAAGCCCTGCCGTTCCACTACCACAACGATCCGGAGAAGACCCGCGCCGCGCAGCACCCGCGCCACCCCACCTGGACCTCGGTGGGCGATATCGGCCGGATGGATGAAGACGGCTACCTGTACCTGACCGACCGCAAGGCGTTCATGATCATCTCCGGCGGCGTCAACATCTACCCGCAGGCGATCGAGGACGCGCTGGTGGTGCATCCCAGCGTCGGCGACGCCGCCGTGATCGGCGTCCCCAATGCGGAGATGGGCGAAGAGGTCAAGGCCATCGTCGAACCGGCCGCGGGCATCGCGCCGTCCCCCGAACTTGCCGAGACCCTGCTCGAATACCTGCGCGGCAGGGTGGCGCGCTACATGGTGCCGCGCTCGATCGACTTCACCGACGCCATGCCGCGGCTGCCCACCGGCAAGCTGTACAAGCAGGCCCTGCGCGACCGCTACTGGAAAGCCCAATGACCGTGGCGGCAATGCATGCCGCCACCAAGGAGTACGACGTGAGCCAATTGCTGGACGCCTTCCGCCTGACCGCGCTGCCGCCCGCGGCGGAAACCTTGCGCGCCGAAGTCAGGCGCTTCCTGGCCGAGCACCTGCCAGCCGCCAGCGCCGATATCCGCGCGCGCTCGTGGATGGGTTTCGATGCCGATTTCAGCCGCCGGCTGGCGCAACGCGGCTGGGTTGGCGTGACGCTGCCGGCCAGCTATGGCGGCGCCGGCATGGATGCGTTCCACCGTTTCGTGCTGGTGGAAGAGCTGCTGGCCGCCGGCGCCCCGGTGGCCGCGCACTGGGTCGCCGACCGCCAGAGCGGCCCGCTGATCCTGAAGTACGGCACGCCGGCGCAGAAGGACTTCCACCTGCCGCGCATCTGCAACGGCAGCGCCTTCTTCTGCATCGGCATGAGCGAGCCAGACTCCGGCTCGGACCTGGCCAGCGTGCGCACCCGCGCCACGCGTTGCGATGGCGGCTGGCGCCTGAGCGGGCGCAAGATCTGGACCACCAACGCCCACCATTGCCACTACATGATCGCGCTGGTGCGCTCGTCGGGGGTGCCGGAAGACCGCCAGAAGGGGCTGTCGCAGTTCATCATCGACCTGGCCGCGCCCGGTGTCACGGTGCGCCCAATCGTCGACCTGACCGGCGACGCGCATTTCTCCGAGGTCACCTTCGACGACGTGTTCCTTCCCGACGACGCGCTGGTCGGCGAGGAAGGCGGCGGCTGGGAGCAGGTCACGGCGGAGCTGGCGTTCGAGCGCAGTGGGCCGGAGCGGCTCTATTCCAGCATCGTGCTGGTGGATCTCTGGGTGCAGGCGCTGCGCGCCGGCCAGCCCTCGGACGCCGATGCCGCCAATGCCGCACTGCTCGGCAGCTTCGTGACCCAGCTGGCCACGCTGCGCAGCCTGTCGGTGGCCGTGACCGCGCGCCTGGCGCGCGGCGAAAGCCCGGTGGTGGAAGCGGCACTGGTCAAGGACCTGGGCACGGATTTCGAGCAGTCCATCCCGGCCCTGCTCGAAGCCGTGACCAGCGCCGACCCCGGCGCGGCGCCGGACCCCGAGCTGTACCGCACGGTGGCTTTCCTGAGCCAGATCTCACCCACCTTCTCGCTGCGCGGCGGCACCCGCGAAGTGCTGCGCGGCATGATCGCCCGCGGCCTCGGCCTGCGCTGAGCCAACCAGACTTCCAGAGAGACGACATGTTTACCGAAGCCATCGAAGACATCCTGCGCGATCACGCCACCCCGGCCGCGCTGCGCGCCATCGAGGGCGGTGCGTCACCCGCGCCGCTGTGGGCGGCACTGGCCGATACCGGCTTCCTGGAGCTGATGGCGCCGGAACCCGCGGGCGGCGCGGCCCTGCCGCTGCAGGCGATCGGACCGGTCTTCACCCTCTTCGGCAGCCACGCGCTGCCGCTGCCGGCGGCGCAGGCCATCGCTGCCCGCGCGCTGCTGGCGCCCACGGGCGAGGCGGCGCCGGCCGGCATGATCACGCTGGCCGGCCAGTGCGCGCGTGGCGCCGACGGCACCATCACCGCACCGCTGCTGCCCTTTGGCGCGATCGCGGACTGGGTGCTGGCCAACGTGGAAGGCGGCATGCTGCTGCTCGATGCGTCGCAGGCATCGCGCCAGCCGTCCGGCGTGCATGGCAGCCTGGCGGCCACGCTGGTATGGGCCGCGCGGGACCTGCCGGGTCCGGTCGGCGACCATGGCGAGCGCGTGCGCGCCTTCAGCGCCGCCATCCACGCCGCCGCCATGGCGGGCGCGATGGGGCGCGTGTTCGACATGACGCTGCAGTACTGCAACGACCGCTCCCAGTTCGGCAAGTCGATCGGCAAGTTCCAGGCCGTGCAGCACCAGCTTAGCGTGATGGCGCAGCATGTGGCGGCGGCGGGGATCGCGGCGGAGCTCGCCTTTGCCGGCGACGGCCCCTTTCCTGCCCGCATGCCGGTTGCGATCGCCAAGGCCCGCACCAGCATGGCGGTGCCACTGGTCGCCGCCACCGCGCACGCCCTGCACGGCGCCATCGGCGTGACCGAGGAATACGACCTGCAGCTCTACACCCGGCGCCTGCACGAGTGGCGCATGGCGGATGGCTCCGAGGCGTACTGGAACCGCCTGGCCGGCCAGGCCCTGCTGGCGCAGCCGCAGACAACCATTACCGACTTCGTGCGCGAGACGCTCGCGGCGTGAACCCCTGCCTCCCCATGCAAGCCACATTCCGTACCCGCATCACCGAGCTGCTGTCGATCCGCCACCCGATCCTGCTGGGCGGCATGCATCACCTGGGGGAATCGCGCATGGTCGCGGCCATGGTCAATGCCGGCGCGATGGGGTTCATCACCGCGCGCTCGTTCGACTCGCTGGCCGCGCTGCGCGACGACCTGCGCCGCTGCCGCGACCTGGCCGGGGGCCAGCCGTTCGGGGTCAACCTGACGCTGGCGCGCCGGCCGGAGCAGAACCGCAACGTCCAGGCGTGGATCGATGTGGCGCTGAACGAAGGCGTGCGCTGCTTCGAGACCGCCGGCGGCGCGCCCGAGGGCCTGGTCGATCCGATCCACCAGGGCGGCGCCATCGTGATCCACAAATGCCCCAGCGTGCGCCATGCGCTGAGCGCCGAACGCATGGGCGTGGATGCGGTGACGCTGGTCGGCATGGAAGAAGGCGGGCACCCGGGCGCGAGCCAGTTGCCCACCTTCGTCAACGGCGCCTTTGCGCTGGCGCGGCTGAGCGTGCCGCTGCTGCTGGGCGGCGGCATCGGCAACGGCCGGCAGATCGCGGCAGCGCTGGCAATGGGGGCAGACGGCGTGGTGATGGGCAGCCGCTTCATGGTCGCGGCCGAGATCCGCGCGCATGCGGCGCTCAAGCAGCGCATCGTCGACTCCGACCAGCACTGCTCCACCGCCATCCTCGGCTCGCTGGGCGACACCTGGCGGGTGCTGGCCAACGAGACCGCGCGTGAGGTGCAGCGCCTGGAAGCGGCCGGGGCGCGCAGCCATACCGAGTTCGGCGACCTGATTCTGTCGTCGCGCACGCGCCAGCGTGTCTATGCCGATGGCGAGGTCGATGCCGGCATCGTCTCGCTGGGACCGGCCGGCGGCTTCTGCGACGCGATCGAGCCGGCCGCGCAGATCGTGGCCGGGCTGATGGCGGAGGCGTCGCGGGCAGCTTCGGCCTTCACTCAGACCTTCGCACAAACCTTCTGCGCAGGCCCCCGCGCAGCCTGAACCGCGCGGCGCCTCAGCCTGCCAGCGCTCCCACGCCATCCTCCGGCCGCTTGACGCGGAACCACGCCGCGTACAGCGCCGGCAGGAACAGCAGCGTCAGCACCGTGGCGATGATCAGCCCGCCCATGATCGCCACCGCCATCGGCCCCCAGAACATCGAGCGCGACAGCGGGATCATCGCCAGCACCGCCGCGGCGGCGGTCAGGATGATCGGCCGGAAGCGGCGCACCGCGGCTTCGACGATGGCGGTCCACTGCGGCACGCCGGCGCTGACGTCCTGCTCGATCTGGTCGACCAGGATCACCGAGTTGCGGATGATCATGCCCAGCAGCGCGGTGATGCCCAGCTGCGCCACAAACCCCATCGGCGCGCGCAGCAGCAACAGCGTGGCGGCGGCGCCGATCAGGCCCAGCGGGCCGGTCAGGAACACCATGGTCGCGCGCGAGAAGCTGTGCAGCTGCAGCATCAGCAGCGTGAAGATGATGAAGATGCACAGCGGCAGCTGCGCCGCGATCGAGGCGCCGGCCTTGCCGCTCTCTTCTTCCGCGCCGGCCACGGTGATGCGGTAGCCCGGCGGCAGCTGCGCGCGCAGCTTGTCCAGCTTCGGGTTGATCTGCGCGGTCACCGTCGGGCCCTGGATGCCGTCGACCACATCGGACTGCACGGTTACGCCGAAGTCGCGGTTCTCGCGCCACACCACGCCCGGCTCCGAGCGCAGCGTCACGCGCGCCACCTGCGTCAGCGGCACCATGCGCCCGGTGTTGGTCGGCACCAGCATGTTGTTCAGGTCCGAGATCGCATCGCGCTCATTGCGCGGGGTGCGCATCAGGATGTCGATCAGCTTGTCGCCGTCGCGGTACTGGCCCACGGGCACGCCGCTCAGCACGGTCTGCGTGACGCGGGCGATGGCATTGGTGGTCACGCCCAGTGCGCGCGCCTTGTCCTGGTCGATCTCCAGGCGCAGCATCTTGACGTTCTCATTCCAGTTGTCGTTGACCCCGACGGTGTTGGGGTTGGCGCGCATCTCGGCCTTGATCTGGTCGGCCAGCTGGCGCACCCCGGAGGCGTCCGGCCCGATCACGCGGAACTGCACCGGATAGGCCACCGGCGGCCCGTTGGGCAGCAGCTTGACGCGGCCCCGCAGGTACGGGAACTCCGCATCCATCAGCTTGATGATGCGGCGGCGCAGCGCGTCGCGCACCTCGGTGCTGACCGGCATCACGATCACCTGCGCCACATTGGTCTGCGGGAAGATCTGGTCCAGCGGCAGGTAGAAGCGCGGCGCGCCGGTGCCAACGAAGGTGGTCAGGCTCTCGACCTCGCGGTCCTTGCCGACCAGCCGCTCAAAGCGCTTGGCCTCGGTTTCCATCTGGGCAAAGCTGGTGCCCTCGGGCATCCACAGCTCCACCATCAGCTCGGGGCGGCTGGAATCCGGGAAGAACTGCTTCTCGACAAACTTGAAGGCGTAGATGCCCAGCCCGAAGGCCACCAGCGTGATCGCGATCACCACCTTGCGCCAGGTCACGCACCAGTCCACCAGCCGGCGAAAGCGCGCATAGAACGGCGTGTCGAAGACCTCGTGGGCCTCGCCCGCGCCCGGGCCGCGGGTCTTGAGCAGCAGGTAGCCCAGGTAGGGCGTGAAATAGACCGCCGCCAGCCACGACAGCACCAGTGCCAGCGCCGTCACCGCAAAGATCGCGAAGGTATATTCGCCCACCGTCGAGCGTGCCAGGCCCACCGGCAGGAAGCCGGCCGCGGTGATCAGCGTGCCGGTCAGCATCGGCATCGCGGTGGAGGTATAGGCGAAGGTGGCCGCCTCCATCTTGGAGAAGCCCTCTTCCAGCTTGCGCACCATCATCTCGACCGCAATGATGGCGTCATCGACCAGCAGCCCCAGCGCCACGATCAGCGCCCCGAGCGAAATCTTGTGCAGTCCGATGCCGAAGATATGCATGAACAGGAAGGTCACCGCCAGCACCAGCGGGATGGTCAGCGCTACCACCAGGCCCGGCCGCACGTCCAGCCGCAGCGGACGGGTGTGCAGGCCCAGCGAGACAAAACTCACGGCCAGCACGATCACCACCGCCTCGATCAGCACGTGCACGAACTCGCCAACCGAGCGCTTGACGGCCTCCGGCTGGTCCTGCACCTGGTCCATCTCTATCCCCACCGGCAACTGCGTGCGCAGCCGGTCGAACGCGGCGCGCAGGTTCTTGCCCAGCTCGATGATGTCGCCGCCCTTCTGCATCGAGATCCCCAGCCCGATCACGTCCTTGCCGTTGAAGCGCATGCGCGTCTGGGTCGGGTCGACATAGCCGCGGTAGACGTGCGCGATGTCGCCCAGGCGGATATTGGCGATGCCGTTGGGCCCACGCAGCACCAGGTTCTCCAGGTCTTCCACGCTCGCGAACTGGCCCGACAGGCGCACCTGCAGGTTATCGGTCGGGGTGACCAGCACGCCGCTGCCGGTCAGGTTGTTCTGCTGCGAGATCTGGTCGGCGATGGCGTTGATATCCAGCCCCAGCTGGGCAAAGCGCGCCTGGTTGAACTCGATGAAGACCTTCTCGTCCTGCAGGCCGATCAGCGACACCTTGGCCACCGACGGCACGCGCAGCAGTTCCTGGCGCACCAGGTCGGCGTACTCGCGCAGCTCCTTGTAGTTGAAGCCGTCGGCCGAGAGCGCGTAGATGGTGCCGTACACGTCGCCGAACTCATCATTGAAGAACGGCCCGCGCACGCCCGCGGGCAGCGTCTGCTGGATATCGCCGATCTTCTTGCGCACGGTGTACCAGACCTGCGCGGTCTCCTTCGCCGGCGAGGTGTCCTTGAGCTGGAAGATCACCGTGGTCTCGCCCGGCTTGGAGAAGCTGCGGATCTTGTCCGCATAGGGCACTTCCTGCAACTGGCGCTCGATCTTGTCCGTCACCTGAACGGCGATCTGCTCGGCGGTGGCGCCGGGCCAGAAGGCCTGCACCACCATCACGCGGAAGGTAAAGGGCGGGTCCTCGTCCTGGCCCAGCTGGAAGAACGCCAGCATGCCGCCAAGCAGCAGCACCACCAGCAGGTAGCGGGTCAGCGGCTGGTGCTCGAGCGCCCAGCGCGACAGGTTGAAGCGGGAATGGTCCATCCGCTCACCCCTGCTTCGGGGTGGCGGCCGGTGCCGATGCCGGGGCGGATGCAGGTCCTGCCGCAGGCGCGACCGTCTGCAGCGGGCGCACCTTCTGGCCCGCGCGCAGCAGGTGCACCCCGGCGGTGACGATGGTCTGGCCCGGGGCCAGGCCCTGGTGCACCTCCACCTCGTTGCCGATGGCCTCGCCCAGCGTCACCGGCACCGGCTTGACCGTGCCGGCGGCGGCGTCATAGATCCAGACCTGGTTGCGGCCCTGCTCCTGCAGCAGCGCGGTCAGCGGCACCCGGATGGCCGGGGTGGCGCCGGTGCGCATGAAGGTCACCACTGCGGTCATGCCGAGCTTGAGGTCGGCGGGCGGGTTCGGCACCGTCACGCGGGTGGCATAGGTGCGGGTGACGGGGTCGGCCGCCGCGGCAATCTCGCGCACGCGGCCAGGCAGCGTGCGCTGCGGCTCGGCCCAGGTATGGATGGTCACGTCGGTAATGCCGCGCAGCAGGTCGACCTGGTCTTCGGGCAGGCCGATGGCGACTTCCTTCTCTGCCGTCTGCGCCACGCGCACCACCGGCTGGCCAGGCGTCACCACCTGGCCCACCTCGGCATCAATCGCCGTGACCACGCCGTCGGCGTCGGCATGCAGCACCGAGTAGCCGGTCTGGTTGGACTGGCTGCGCAGCCCGGCCTGGGCCTGGCGCAGCCGCGATTCGGCGGCGTCGTAGTTGGCCTGGCGCCGGTGCTGCTCGGCAGCGCTGATAAAGCCCCTGGTGAACAGGTCGTTGTAGCGCTTCAGGTCGGCGGCGGCCAGGTCACGGTCGGTCTTCGCGGCCTCGAACTGGGCGCGCGAACCGGCCTCGGCCAGCGACAGGTCGGTGGGATCAAGCCGCGCCAGCGGCTGGCCCTTGCTGACCACCGCGCCCACATCCACCAGCCTGGCGGCGATCTTGCCCCCCACGCGGAAGCCCAGCCGCGACTCCACGCGC
Source organism: Cupriavidus sp. FW305-F7 (assembly GCF_058782875.1). Lineage (NCBI taxonomy): Bacteria > Pseudomonadati > Pseudomonadota > Betaproteobacteria > Burkholderiales > Burkholderiaceae > Cupriavidus > Cupriavidus sp. FW305-F7. Next base: position 46,153 of record NZ_JBYSYC010000035.1, read on the forward strand.
GGACGCACGTCGCCGGAGAACTCGAAGGCGGTCTTGCCGTTGTGCGGGCTCAGCTGCATCAGGCGCACCGGGCGCACCTCCGGCGCCGGCTCGGCCTTTTTGCCGCAGCCGGCCAGGGCCAGCAGGCTGGCCGTCAAAAGTGCGGCTACGGTCGCGCCTCGACCGATATGGCGCGGCGGCATCGTAACGACAGGGGTATCTGCAGCCGCAACTTCCGGCACTTGGCAAAGCACTGGCATCGGTAGGCAACGAGTCGGATGGGAACCACTGACAAGACTGGACGGTGAACGCAATCCCTGCGCCCGGGAAGTCGTCGGGGCTGGCGGAATGGCCGTGGGCAGCCGGCATTGGCAATAAATAACTTGTCGGTCAGTAATATAGCGACGACCTCCGGGTGCGTCAAACGGCAGGCGACGAAACCGCTGGAATGAAGACTCAGTTGCCGTTCCGGGCCGGTGAACTGCGCTGACAGGCTTCGGCATGCGCGACCATACCCTGCCGGGCGCGATGCTACAATCCGCCGCGCCTCTGCCGCTTCCCCCCACATCTTCGACCCGAGACCGGCGTGACGCCCGATCAGTATTGCCAAGAGAAAGTCGCCCAGAGCGGCTCGAGCTTCTATTACAGCTTCCTGTTCCTGCCGGCCGAGCGCCGCCGCGCCATCACCGCGCTGTACGCCTGGTGCCGCGAAGTCGACGACGTGGTCGACGACACCCATGACGCGGGCCTGGCCCACCAGCAGCTGGACTGGTGGCGCGCCGAACTGCGCCGCCTGTTCGAGGGCGAGCCGACCCATCCGACCACCAAGGCCCTGCAGCCGCATGTGCGCAGCGCCGGCCTGCCCCAGGGCGAGATGTCCGAAGTGCTGGAAGGCATGGAAATGGACCTGACCCAGACCCGCTACCTGGACGAGCCCGGCCTGACCCGCTACTGCCATTGCGTGGCCGGCGTGGTCGGCACGCTCAGCGCGCGGCTGTTCGGCTATACCGACCCGCAGACCCTGGTCTTTGCCGAGAAGCTTGGCCAGTCGCTGCAACTGGTCAATATCCTGCGCGACGTCGGCGAGGACGCGCGGCGCGGGCGCATCTACCTGCCGGTCAATACGCTGCAGCAGTTCCAGGTTCCGGCCTCCGAGATCCTGAAGGGCGAGCATTCCGAGCGCTTTGTCGCGCTGATGCAGTACCACGCCGGCCGGGCCCGCGCGCTGTACCATGAGGCACTAGCGCTGCTGCCGAAGCAGGACCGCCGCGCCCAGCGTGCCGGCCTGCTGATGGGCGCGATTTACCACGCACTGCTCGACGAACTGGAAGCGAGCCAGTTCCAGGTGCTGAACCAGCGCATCGCGCTGACCCCGCTGCGCAAGCTGTGGATTGCCTGGAAGACCTGGTTGCGCAACAGCTAGCGTCCTGCCCCTTTTCTGTTCGACCCGTCCCAAGCCGCACCGCCATGACGCAGACCTCAGCTTCCCTCGGCGACGCCATCCTCGCCCACGCCGACCAGCTCGCCCGCTTCTCCGACATGGAAGGCGGCCTCACCTGCGCCTACCTGACCCCGGCCCACCGCGCCGCGCAGGCCCGGCTTGCGCAGTGGATGGAGGCGGCCGGCATGCAGGTGCGGATCGACGCCATCGGCAACGTCATCGGCCGTTATGCGGCCGACCCGGCCGTGCCCGGCGCGCGCGTGCTGATGACCGGCTCGCACTTCGACACCGTGCGCAATGGCGGGCGCTATGACGGCCGTCTTGGCATCCTGCTGCCGATCGCCGTGGTCGGCGCGCTCAACCAGGCCGGCATCCGCCTGCCCTATCACTTTGATGTCGTGGGGTTCGCCGAAGAGGAAGGCCTGCGCTTCAAGACCAGCTTCCTGGCCAGCAGCGTGCTGGCGGGCCGCTTCGATCCCGCCCTGCTGGAGCGCCAGGACGCGGACGGCATCACGCTGCGCGAGGCGCTGGCGGCATCGGACCTGCCCGGCGCGGGCGATCTGCAGGCCCTGCGCGCCGCAGCGGTCGATCCGGCGTCGCTGCTGGGTTTTGTCGAAGTGCATATCGAGCAGGGCCCGGTGCTGCTGCACCACGACTTGCCTCTGGGCGTGGTCACGCAGATCGCGGGCAGCAGCCGCTTTGCGGTGCGGGTCGAAGGCCAGGCCAGCCACGCCGGCACCACGCCGATGGGCATGCGCCGCGACGCCGCCGCGGGCGCGGCCGAGATGATCCTGCTGGTGGAGCAACGCTGCGCGGCGGCGTCGACGCTGGTCGGTACGGTGGGCCAGCTGCAGGTGCCCAACGGGTCGAGCAATGTCATCCCGGCGGCCTGCACCTTCTCGATGGATATTCGCGCCGGCGAGGATGGCATCCGCGAGGCCGCCATCGTCGACATCGTCGCCGGCATCGGCCAGATCGCGGAACGGCGCGGGCTGGCCGCCCAGGTGGAGCGCGTACCGCCGGTCAACAACGCGCCGTGCGCGCGCTGGCTGATGGACCAGTTCGGGGCGGTGCTGAAGAAGCGCGGGCTGCAGGCCTTCGAGTTGCCCTCCGGCGCCGGCCATGACGCCATGATGATGCAGCGCATCACTGACGTGGCCATGCTGTTCGTGCGTTGCGGCAACGGCGGCATCAGCCACAACCCGCTGGAAACCATCACGGCGGAGGATGCCCAGCTGGCGGCGGAGGTCTTCGTGGATTTCCTGCGGCACTTCCAGCCGCGCGGCTAAGCGCCACAGTGGCGTACCATGGGGGGCGCGGCACGACAAGAACGGGTCAGCCGCCCTGGTAGATATCGCGCCCGAAGTCGTAGAGGTTCTTGCGCAGCTTGCGGCGCTCGTCCGGCGACAGGCGCGAGCCGCCGCGTTCGTCCGCGCGCCGGCGCTCGGCTTCGCGCTGCTCGGCGCGATGGCGCTCGGCACGGGCCCGCGCCTCGCGCTGGCTGTTGCCGGGATCGCTGGCCTGGGTCGACGGGTGGCGCTTGAGCAGGTTGGCCATGCCGGCCGATTGCGCCTGCACCGTCCCGGCCGGCATGCACAGCGCCAGCACGGCCAGCGCTAGGCAGGCGCCGGCGATACCATGCTGCGGATGCCCGTGCCGGGTTCGGTTCACTTTCATTGATAATGGCGATCTTGGCCTCGGGAAAAGCAGCCGTTGGACTGACTGGATGGACTGCCCTGAGGCCGGGAATTCCGGTACCCCGTCCGGCGCCGCACCCTCTGCAAGCATCGCGCCAGCGCGGGCTAGGCAGGCTGGGCGAGGCAGTGGTTCGTCTGGTGCAAATGCGTGGAAACCTGCCGCGCATGGCGCCCAAAAAGACGGATTGCGCAGTGTAATCGCACGATTGGTGCACACTGCCATACCACGGGGTAAAGTATGTAACGTTTTGTTAAGCCATTTTGAGCGAAAGCGATAGTCGCTAAGATACCGCCATGGAAAATACCAGCCACAAGATTCTTGTCGTCGACGATGACCCGCGTCTGCGCGATTTGCTGCGCCGCTATCTGGGCGAACAGGGTTTCACCGTGCTGGTGGCGGAAAACGCCACCGCGATGAACAAGCTCTGGCTGCGCGAGCGTTTCGACCTGCTGGTGCTGGACCTGATGATGCCGGGCGAAGACGGCCTGTCGATCTGCCGCCGGCTGCGCGGGGCCAATGACCAGACCCCGATCATCATGCTCACCGCCAAGGGCGAGGACGTGGACCGCATCGTCGGCCTGGAAATGGGCGCCGACGACTACCTGCCCAAGCCGTTCAACCCGCGCGAGCTGATCGCGCGCATCCACGCGGTGCTGCGCCGCAAGGGCCCGGCCGAAGTGCCCGGCGCCCCGTCGGAAACGCCCGAGACCTTCGCCTTCGGCGACTTCGTGCTGAACCTGGCCACGCGCACGCTGACCAAGAACGATGAGGAAATCACGCTGACCACTGGCGAGTTCTCCGTCCTCAAGGTGTTTGCCCGCCATCCGCGCCAGCCGCTCTCGCGCGAGAAGCTGATGGAAATGGCGCGCGGCCGTGAATACGAAGTGTTCGACCGCAGCCTGGACGTGCAGATCTCGCGCCTGCGCAAGCTGATCGAGCCGGACCCGAGCAACCCCCGTTTTATCCAGACGGTGTGGGGCCTGGGCTACGTCTTCATCCCCGATGGCGTGAAGTAACCGATCGCGGCCGCTGTTCCCATCGTGGCGACCGTAATCGGTAGAACCGCAACGCGGTTCTTTGGTTCGCTGTTCTGGCGGACCTTCATGCTTATCGCCCTGCTGCTGGCGATTTCGCTGGGCATCTGGTTCCAGAGCTACCGGCTGTTCGAACGCGCCCCGCGCGCGCAGCAGATCGCCATGCAGGTGGTCAGCGTGGTCAAGCTCACGCGCGCCGCCCTGCTCTATTCCGACCCCGCCCGGCGCCGCTTCCTGCTGCTCGACCTGGTGCAGAACGAAGGCATCAAGGTCTATCCGCGCGAGAAGGACGACGACTTCGCCGCGCCCACCGCCAACCCGTTCCTGACCACCCTGGTGCAGCAGGAGATCCGCAGCCGCCTGGGCGAGGACACGGTGCTGGCCACCACCGTCAACGACATTCCTGGCGTGTGGGTCAGTTTCGAGATCGAGGGCGACGACTACTGGGTGGCGATCAGCCCCGAGCGCTTCGAGCGCGTGCCCGGCATCCAGTGGCTGTGGTGGAGTATTGCCGCGCTGCTGCTGTCGATCATCGGCGCGGCCTTTATCACCGCGCGCGTCAACTACCCGCTCAAGCGGCTGGCCAACGCCGCGCGCGCCATCGGCGCCGGCGGCGACCCGCCGCCGCTGCCCGAGCATGGCGCCAGCGAAGTGGCGCTGGCCAACCACAGCTTCAACCAGATGGTGCGCGACCTGCGCCAGCTCGACGACGACCGCGTGGTGATGCTGGCCGGCATCTCGCATGACCTGCGCACGCCGCTGACGCGGCTGCGCCTGGAAACCGAGATGTCGCCGATGGACACTGTCACGCGCGACGCTATGATCGCCGACATCGAGCAGATGGACGCGATCATCGGCCAGTTCCTCAACTACGCGCGGCCGCCGCTGGAGACCGTCGAGCCGGTGGACCTGTCGGCGCTGGTGCACGATGCCGTGGGCGTCTACGCCGCGCATGACGACGTGCGCGTGCACGTGCGCGCCAATGAGCCGGTGATGGCCGTGGCCAACCGCATGGAAGTGCAGCGCATCCTGGACAACCTGGTCGAGAACGCGCGCCGCTATGCCAAGGACGAGCAAAGCGGCATGGCCGTGGTAGAGATCACCACGCGCGTGGACGACAAGGAGGCCGTGCTGACCGTGGCCGACCACGGCAACGGCGTGCCCGACGGCCAGCTGTCGCTGCTGACGCGGCCCTTCTACCGGCTCGACGCCGCGCGCAGCGAGGCCAAGGGCGCCGGGCTGGGCATGTCCATCGTCAACCGCATCATGCAGCGCAATGGCGGCCGGCTGCTGCTGGCCAACCGCGCCGCCCCGGCTACCGGTCTGGTGGTCAGCGCCTGCTTCCGGCGCGCCTGAGCGTCACCTGAGCGCCATCCCCGGCGCATTGACAGGTTTTCGACAGCCTTTGATAGGCTTCTGAAAGGCTTTCGTCAGGGCAATGACAGGGTCGCGGCGCACACTGGCGCCCGTCATCAGGCCCGCGGCGAAATCCTTCCCACGCGGCGTGACCCGCGCACGCCTGGCTGACTTCTCCGAACCATCATGCCGCCGGGGCCACCGGCGGTGCCTGAGAGACAGCCATGTCAGATACCTCCGCAGCCACCCCCGGCGCGCAGCACGGGTTCCGCACCGTGTTCCGCGTCGTCAGCGGCAACTTCCTGGAAATGTATGACTTCATGGTGTACGGCTTCTACGCGGCCGCCATCGCCAGGACCTTCTTCCCCAGCGGCAACGAGTTCGCCTCGCTGATGCTATCCCTTGCCACCTTTGGCGCGGGCTTCCTGATGCGGCCGCTGGGCGCGATCGTGCTGGGCGCCTACATCGACCGCCATGGCCGCCGCAAGGGCCTGATCATGACGCTGGCGCTGATGGCCATGGGCACGCTGCTGATTGCCTGCGTGCCGGGCTACGCCACCATTGGCGTGGCCGCGCCGCTGCTGGTGCTGGCCGGGCGGCTGCTGCAGGGCTTCTCCGCGGGCGTGGAGCTGGGCGGCGTCTCGGTCTACCTGTCGGAAATCGCCAGGCCTGGCCGCAAAGGCTTCTACGTCGCGTGGCAATCGGGCAGCCAGCAGGTGGCGGTGATCTTCGCCGGCCTGCTGGGCGTGATCCTGCACGCCATGCTGGCGCCGGCGCAGATGGATGAATGGGGCTGGCGCATTCCCTTCCTGGTGGGCTGCCTGATTGTGCCGTTCCTGTTCCTGATCCGCCGTTCGCTGGAAGAGACCGAAGCCTTCAAGGCGCGCAAGCACCGCCCCGCCATCGACGAGATCTACCGCTCGATGCTGGACAACTGGCGCATCATCCTGGCCGGCTGCATGATGGTGGTGATGACCACGGTGTCGTTCTACATGATCACCGCATACACGCCGACCTTCGGCAAGACCGTGCTGAAGCTGGACGACACCGACAACCTGATCGTCACCATGTGCGTGGGCCTGTCCAACTTTATCTGGCTGCCGCTGATGGGCGCGCTGTCGGACCGCATCGGGCGCAAGCCGCTGCTGCTGTTCTTCACCGTGGCGACGCTGCTGACCGCGTACCCTGCCGTGTCGTGGCTGGTGGCCGAGCCGTCGTTCTCGCGGCTGCTGATGGTGGAACTGTGGCTGTCGTTCCTGTATGGCAGCTATAACGGCGCGATGGTGGTGGCGCTGACCGAGATCATGCCGCCCGCGGTGCGCACCACCGGCTTCTCGCTGGCCTACAGCCTGGCCACGGCGCTGTTCGGCGGCTTCACGCCGGCAATCTCGACCTGGCTGATCCACGCCACCGGCAACAAGGCGGCGCCGGGACTGTGGCTGATGTTCGCCGCGCTGTGCGGACTGGTCGCCACGCTGGTGATCTTCCGGGCGCGCCGCGCGGAGCCGGTCATGCATCCGGCCTGAACATGGCGGGTTGAACTCGCCGCAATCGTCACCAACTTGCCATGAGCGGGCCCATCGCGCATGGCATACTTGCCCTTCCGCATCGAAGCCGCCAGGCTGATGCCGCGCGGCTGCCCATGCCGGGATTCGCTCCAGGCGTCACATGCCTTGCCTATCGGGCTCTTTGAGAATATCAATTAGCCCGGCATCTGGTGATGACGCATAATCACGTTTTGTCGCGGTAAGCCACGCAGCCGGCCCACGCCAGCCGCGCGGCGGCAGCACCGCTCTCATTGCAACCGTATCAGGAGATAGTCTATGAAGACCGTTGGTGACAAGCTCGAAGCCTTCCACGTCGTCGGTGTCAAGCCGGGTTTCAACAATCACGAAGAGAACGGCCAGTCGGCTTTCGAAGACATCACCGAAAAGTCGTTCGAAGGCAAGTGGAAGATCATCTACTTCTACCCGAAGGACTTCACCTTCGTCTGCCCGACCGAAATCGTTGCCTTCGCCAAGCTGAACGGCGACTTCGCCGACCGCGACGCGATCGTGCTGGGCGGCTCGACCGACAACGAATTCGTCAAGCTGGCATGGCGCCGCGAACACAAGGACCTGAACAAGCTGAACCAGTGGCAATTCGCCGACGTGACCGGTTCGCTGATCGACCAGCTGGGCGTGCGTGACCACGCTGCCGGCGTTGCGCTGCGCGCGACCTTCATCGTCGACCCGGACAACGTGATCCAGCACGTGTCGGTGAACAACCTTAACGTGGGCCGCAACCCGGAAGAAGTCCTGCGCATCCTGGACGGTCTGCAAACGGACGAGCTGTGCCCGTGCAACCGTGCCGTTGGTGGCGCCACGCTGTAATTTGCTGTCTGTCGCCAGACACCGTGGCGATTCGCGGAGGGTCCTGCCCTCCGCATCAAAACCCGCTTGCGCGGGTTTTTTGAGCCCCGATCGATAGGAGAAATAAATGGAATTCCTCAGCGCGATTAAAAATCTCATCCCCGATTACGCCAAGGACATCCGCCTGAACGTGGACGGCACTATCGCGCGCTCTTCGCTGGAAGGCAACGATGCGGTGGGCGTGGCGCTGGCGGCGGCATTCGCGGCGCAGAGCAAGGTGCTGGTGGATGCCATCCGCAACGCCGGCGTGCTGTCGCCCGAGGAAACCAACGCCGCGCTGACCGCAGCGGCGCTGATGGGCATGAACAACACCTGGTACCCGTACGTCGAGATGGCCGACGATCCGGACCTGGCCACCCAGCCGGCCGGCCTGCGCATGAACGCCTATGCCACCCATGGCGGCGTGGACAAGCGCCGTTTCGAAATGTACGCGCTGGCCGCCTCAATCGTGGGCAAGTGCCACTTCTGCGTGAAGTCGCACTACCAGTTGCTGAAGAATGAACAGGGCATGACCGCGCAGCAACTGCGCGATGTCGGCCGCATCGCCGCCGTGATCGTGGCCGCCGCCAACGTGATCGCCGCGCAATAAGCCCCGCCAAAGCGCGCCCCCGCGCCCTCCGCGGCGCCCTGCCACGGGCGCCGTAGCACAGCAGCCGGCAGCTTCCCATCAGGAATTGCCGGCTGTTCCCATCCTGCAACCGCTCCGCGCCGAGGCTGCACACGTGCGGCGATCGGCCTACAATCCAGGCAGGACACGCACTTACAGCCTGCCATGACCCTGCCTTCGCCGACTTCCCCCCGCTTCCACTACCGCCTCGCGGCGGTGCATGACTGGGGCGACATCGCCGCCGTCACGCAACAAGCCTACGGGCAATATGAGCTAGCCATCATGGAAGACTGCCGCGCCTCGTTCCAGCGCGGCATGCAGGCGGTGCTGGCGACCAGCCATCCGGATATGGAATGGTGGGTGGCGGAGACCGATCACGGCATCATGGGCGCCGTGCTGTTCTGCCATCCGGGCGCCACGCTGCCGGCACTGGACGGCAGCACCATCACCCTGACCCAGCCGGAAGCGCGGCTGCTGTCGGTGAGCCCGCAGGCGCGCGGCCTGGGCCTGGGCCGCACGCTGATGCAGATCTGCATCCAGCGCGCGCGCGATATCGGCGCGTCCACGCTGGTGGTGCGCACCATGCCGGAAATGGCATCGGCCAACCGGCTGTGCCAGCAGATGGGCTTCACCAAGCGCACCGAAGCCGGTGCGCGCGCGGGCGCAATGGCCCGCCTGATCGACTACACCTACGCCATCCCGCCGGAAAACGCGGCACCAGACGCCGCGCGGCCCTGATCAGTCCTGCACGTCGCCCACCGAGGCGCGCCAGAGCAGCACCGCGGCCTGCGCCACGATGCCCTCCTGGCGCCCTTCGAAGCCCAGCTTCTCGTTGGTCTTGGCCTTGACGTTGCAGCGACCGCGCGCCACCCCCAGGTCTTCCGCCAGGTTCGCCACCATCGCCCCGATATGCGGGGCCAGCTTGGGCGCCTGCGCGATCACGGTGGCATCCACATTGCCGATTTCATAGCCCGCCGCGCGCACGCGGCGCGCGGCCTCGCGCAGCAGCGCGCGGCTGTCGGCGCCGGCAAACTGCGCGTCGGTGTCGGGGAAATGGCGGCCGATATCGCCCAGCGCGGCCGCGCCGAAGAGCGCGTCGGTGACCGCGTGCAGCAGCGCATCCGCATCGGAATGGCCCAGCAGGCCGCGGTCATGCGGGATCTCGACCCCGCCCAGGATCAGCTTGCGGCCAGGCACCAACGCGTGGACGTCATAGCCCTGTCCCACCCGGATATCGAAAGGCATCATGCGGTCAGTCTCCTTTGCCGTCGTTGCCCAGCAGCACTTCGGCCAGTGCGAAGTCCTCCGGGTAGGTCACCTTGAAATTGCGCAGCGAGCCGTTGACCAGACGCGGATGCAGCCCCAGGCGCTCGATCGCGCTGGCCTCGTCGGTGACCACCGCGCCGGCCGCCATGGCGTCCTGCAGCGCCTGGCGCAGCACGCCCAGGCGGAACATCTGCGGCGTCTGCGCCTGCCACAGGCCCTCGCGCGGCACCGTGGCGCCGATGCGGGCGTCTTCCTGGGCACGCTTGAGCGTGTCGGGCACCGGCACAGCCAGGATGCCGCCGATGGCGGCGTCAGGGTCGTCGTCGCCGTCGCTTTCCACCGCGCGCACCAGTGCGTGGATCATCGCCGGGGTCAGGCCCGGGCGCGCGGCATCGTGCACCAGCACCCAGTCGCTCTCGGTCGCGCCCAGCTGCGCCAGGTGGTGCAGCCCGGCCAGCACCGACGCATGGCGGGTATCGCCGCCGACAAAGGCGGTATCGAAGCGCAGCCCGGCAAACGCCGCCGCGCCGAAGCGCGATTCCAGCGGCATGTCGTCGGGCGCCAGCACCAGCGCGGTGGCGTTGATGGCGTCGCACGCGGAGAACGCCGCCAGCGCGTACCAGATCATCGGCCGGCCGGCCACGGTCTGGTATTGCTTGGGCACGGCGCCGCCGGCGCGGCTGCCGGAACCGGCACAGGGAATCAGGGCAAAGCGGCGAGCGGACACAGGATCGGGGTGGAGTGAAAGAGGCGCGGGCGCCTGCCGGCCAGCATGGCCAGCGGGACAACCGGTGCGCATTCTATAATACGGCCCTTGCCCGTCGCCATGCCGCGCCATTCCGCATTGACGCGTGCCCGGCACGGGCCGTTGAGGTCCCCTGCTCCGACCCCCGCCCGCAATGCCGGCGGGGTATCGTCGTTTTGAACGCCCCGCTGCCGACATGCCTGACGCCAAGCCCGCCTTCCCCTTTCTCAACCTGCCGCTGGTCAAGCCGGGGCTGCGCCACAGCGTGGCCGGCCTGCGCGGCTCGGCCGATGCGCTGGCTGTGGCCGCGTACGCTCGGCAGCACCGCGAGCGCGCGCCGATGCTGGCCGTGGTGTGCTCCCACGCGGTCGATGCCCAGCGCCTGGCCGAGGAAATCCCCTGGTTCGCGCCCGAGCTGCGCGTGCGCCTGCTGCCCGACTGGGAAACCCTCCCCTACGACAGCTTCTCGCCGCACCAGGATCTGGTGTCCGAGCGCCTGGCCACGCTGCACGATATCCAGACCGGGCAATGCGACGTGATGCTGGTGCCGGCCACCACCGCGCTGTACCGGCTGGCGCCACCGGCTTTCCTGGCGGCCTACACCTTCTTCTTCAAGCAGGGCGAGCGCCTGGACGAGAACGCGCTCAAGGCCCAGTTCACGCTGGCCGGCTACGAGCACGTCAGCGCGGTGATGCGTCCCGGCGAATACAGCGTGCGCGGCGGCCTGATCGACCTGTACCCGATGGGCTCGGCGCTGCCGTACCGGATCGACCTGTTCGGCGACGAGATCGAAACCATCCGCGCCTTCGACCCCGATACCCAGCGCAGCCTGTACCCGGTCAAGGAGGTGCGGTTGCTGCCCGGGCGCGAGTTCCCCCTAGACGAAGCCGCGCGCACCGCCTTCCGCGGCCGCTGGCGCGAGGTGTTCGAGGGCGACCCGACCAAGTCGCCGATCTACAAGGACATCGGCAACGGCGTGCCATCGGCCGGCATCGAGTACTACCTGCCGCTGTTCTTCGAGCACAGCGCAACCGTGTTCGACTACCTGCCCGCCGATACCCAGCTGGCTTTCGCCGGCAATGTCGACGAGGCCATCCGCCGCTTCTGGGCCGATACCACGCAGCGCTACAACTTCATGCGCCACGACCGCGAGCGCCCGCTGCTGCCGCCCGCGGACCTGTTCCTGTCCGAGGAGCAGTTCTTCGTTGCCGCCAAGCCGATGGCGCGCCTGGTGCTCCAGGCCGAAGCCAATGCGGACCAGGCCGCGTTCTCGGCCATGCTGCCCGACGTCGCGGTGAACCGCCGCGCCGATGATCCGCTGGTCAACCTGGAAGCGCTGCTGCTCGACAAGCAGACCCGCGTGCTGATGTGCGCCGACTCGGCCGGGCGGCGCGAGACCCTGCTGCAGCTCTTTGCCGAAAGCGGCCTGCGCCCGCATCCGGTGGACGACTTTGCCGCGTTCCTGGCCGGCGAAGCGCATTTCTCGATCGCGGTGGCGCCGCTGCAGAGCGGCTTTGCGCTGCCGCAGTGGCAGATCGCCTTTGTCACCGAGGCCGAGCTCTACGCCGGCACCACGCGCCGCACCGGCCGCCGCAAGCAGGAGCAGGCCTCCGCCGTTGACTCGATGGTGCGCGACCTGGCCGAGCTGAAGATCGGCGACCCGGTGGTGCACAGCGAGCACGGCATCGGCCGCTACCAGGGCCTGGTCACGCTGGACATGGGCCAGGGCGACGAGGAATTCCTGCACCTGGACTACGACAAGGGCAGCAAGCTGTACGTGCCGGTGCACCAGTTGCACGTGATCTCGCGCTATTCCGGCGCCGATCCCGATACCGCGCCGCTGCACCACCTGGGCTCGGGCCAGTGGGACAAGGCCAAGCGCAAGGCGGCCCAGCAGATCCGCGACACCGCTGCCGAGCTGCTCAACCTGTACGCGCGCCGCGCCGCGCGCGAGGGCTTTGCCTTCCCGCTCTCGCCCAAGGACTACGAGACCTTTGCCGAGAGCTTCGGCTTCGAGGAAACGCCGGACCAGGCCGCCGCCATTGCCGCGGTGATCGCCGACATGACCTCGGGCAAGCCGATGGACCGCCTGGTCTGCGGCGACGTGGGCTTCGGCAAGACCGAGGTGGCGCTGCGCGCGGCCTTTGTCGCGGTGCTGGGCGGCAAGCAGGTGGCGATGCTGGCGCCGACCACGCTGCTGGCCGAGCAGCACTTCCAGACGCTGTCCGACCGCTTTGCCGAATGGCCGGTGCGCATCGTCGAGCTGTCGCGCTTCAAGACCAAGAAAGAGATCGACGCGGCCATCAAGCAGATCAACGAAGGCACCGTCGACATCGTCATCGGCACCCACAAGATCCTGTCCGACCAGGTCAGGTTCGAGCGCCTGGGCCTGGTCATCATCGACGAGGAACACCGCTTCGGCGTGCGCCAGAAGGAGGCGTTGAAGACCCTGCGCGCCGAGGTCGACGTGCTGACCCTGACCGCCACGCCGATCCCGCGCACGCTGGGCATGGCGCTGGAAGGCCTGCGCGACTTCTCGGTGATCGCGACCGCGCCGCAGAAGCGGCTGGCGATCAAGACCTTCGTGCGGCGCGAGGAAGACGGCGTGATCCGCGAGGCCATCCTGCGCGAGCTCAAGCGCGGCGGCCAGGTCTACTTCCTGCACAACGAGGTCGAGACCATCGAGAACAAGCGCGCGCGGCTGGCCGAGCTGGTGCCAGAGGCGCGCATTGCCGTCGCGCACGGCCAGATGCACGAGCGCGAGCTGGAACGCGTGATGCGCGACTTCGTCGCGCGCCGCGACAACATCCTGCTGTGCACCACCATCATCGAGACCGGCATCGACGTGCCGACCGCCAACACCATCCTGATCCACCGCTCAGACAAGTTCGGCCTGGCGCAGCTGCACCAGCTGCGCGGCCGGGTCGGGCGCTCGCACCACCAGGCCTATGCCTACCTGCTGGTGCATGACGTCGAGGGCCTGACCAAGCAGGCGGGGCGCCGGCTGGAGGCCATCCAGCAGATGGAAGAACTGGGCTCCGGCTTCTACCTGGCCATGCACGACCTGGAAATCCGTGGCGCGGGCGAGGTGCTGGGCGACAAGCAGTCGGGCGAGATCCACGAGATCGGCTTCCAGCTCTACACCGACATGCTCAACGCCGCGGTCAAGGCCCTCAAGGCGGGCAAGGAGCCCGACCTGATGGCGCCCTTGGCCGCCACCACCGAGATCAACCTGGGCACGCCGGCGCTGTTGCCCAACGACTACTGCGCCGACGTGCACGAGCGCCTGTCGCTGTACAAGCGGCTGGCCAACTGCGAGACCGCCGAGCGCGTGGACGACATCCAGGAAGAGCTGATCGACCGCTTCGGCCGGCTGCCGGCGCAGGCGCAGGCACTGGTCGAGACCCACCGGCTGCGCATCGCCGCGGCGCCGCTGGGCGTGCGCAAGATCGACGCGGGCGAGGCCACCATCAGCGTGCAGTTCGTGCCCAACCCGCCGATCGACGCGATGCGCATCATCGACCTGGTGCAGAAGAACCGCCATATCAAGCTGGCCGGGCAGGACAAGCTGCGCATCGAGGCCAAGATGCCGGACGTGGCGATCCGCGCGCAGACCATCAAGCATACGTTGCGGCAACTGGCGTAGGACGGGCATCCTGCATGGACGCGGCGCCCGACCGGGTGTAGCATCAAGTACTTAACAAGTTAGCGATAACGCCCCAATGCCTGCCCACGCCGCCTCCCACCGCCAGCCCGTCACCGAAACCGCCGCGCGCGGCAGCGCGCTTGAATGGACCCAGCGGCTGGTCGCGTATGACACCACCAGCCGCCACTCCAACCTGGGCCTGATCGAGTCGGTGCGCGACCATTTCCTGGCCAAGGGACTGAAGCCGCATCTGAGCTACAACCCGCAGCGGGACAAGGCCAACCTGTTCGTCACCGTGCCTGCCGCCGACGGCAGCACCAACGGCGGCATCGTGCTCTCCGGCCATACAGACGTGGTGCCGGTGGACGGCCAGGACTGGACGACCGACCCGTTCAAGCCGGTGGTGCGCGACGGCAAGCTCTACGGCCGCGGCACCTGCGACATGAAGGGCTTTATCGGCACCAGCCTGTCGCTGCTGCCGGCCATCCTGCAGGCCAGGCTGCGCGAGCCGGTGCACTACGCGCTGTCCTTCGACGAAGAGATCGGCTGCATGGGCGCGCCCTACCTGCTGGCCGAACTGCGCGACCGCGGCGTGACGCCCGGCGGCTGCATCGTCGGCGAACCCACCAGCATGCGCGTGATCGTCGCGCACAAGGGCATCAACGCCTACCGCTGCTGCGTCAGGGGCCAGGCCGCGCACTCGTCGCTGACGCCGCGCGGCGTCAATGCGATCGAATACGCCGCGCGCCTGATCTGCTTCATCCGCGACATCGCCGATGAATTCAAGGCCAATGGACCCTACGACCAGGCCTTCGACGTGCCCTACACCACCGCGCAGACCGGCACCATCCAGGGCGGCATCGCGCTGAACACCATCCCGGCGCTGTGCGAGTTCGTGTTCGAGTTCCGCAACCTGCCGGGCGTGGATCCCGAAGCCATCTACGCCCGCATCCAGGCCTACGCCAACGACGTGCTGCTGCCGAAGATGCGCGCCGAGCATGACGACGCCGGCCTGACGCTGAGCAAGATCGCGGCCGCGCCGTCGCTGGACGTGGCCGAGCAGGAAGCCATCACGCAGCTGGTGCGCGCGCTGACCGCCGACCGCGACACCAACAAGGTCGCCTATGGTACCGAGGCCGGCCTGTTCCAGCGCGCCGGCATTCCCGCCGTGGTATGCGGGCCTGGCGATATCCAGCAGGCGCACAAGCCGGATGAGTTTGTTTCGCTGGAGCAGCTGGCTGCTTGCGAGGCCTTCCTGCACAAGGTGGTCGACAGCTTGCGCGTGAGCTGACTGCCGAGCGTGCCAGAGCTTTGCTCCCCTCTCCCGATTGCGGGAGAGGGGCCGGGGGAGGGGGCCAGCGCTTCGGCGAATGACGCGCATCGCATCGAGATACGCCTGCCCTCTCCCCCGCCCCTCTCCCAAAGGGAGAGGGGAGAAACCACTCCGCTTTTCCCGGCGCATTGCAACTTGCCGCGCGCCGCCACACTGCCTGCATTACACCAACAACAACGAAGGAGACCTTGCATGGCTGTCCGTGATTCCGCATCCCGTCCCACCACCCGCTTTGCTCTCGCCGGCCTGGCCCTCGCCGCCGGCCTGCTCTGCAACACCGCGCAGGCACAGACCACGCCGGCCCCCATCTCCGCCGACACCCTCCACGCCCAGATCGAAACCCGCGCCAAGGCCGTCGAGAAACAACTAATCGCATGGCGCCGCGACATCCACCAGCATCCGGAACTGGGCAACTACGAGACCCGCACCGCGAAGCTGGTGGCTGACCACCTGCGCAAGCTCGGCATGGAAGTGAAGACAGGCGTGGCCAAGACCGGCGTGGTCGGCGTGCTCAAGGGCGGCAAGCCCGGTCCGGTGGTGGCGCTGCGCGCCGACATGGATGCGCTGCCGGTCAAGGAACGCGTGGACGTGCCGTTCGCGTCGAAGGCCAAGGGCCAGTACCTGGGCAAGGAAGTGGACGTGATGCACGCCTGCGGCCATGACACCCACGTGGCGATTTTGATGGCCACCGCCGAAGTGCTGGCCGGCATGAAGGACCAGCTGCCCGGCACGGTCAAGTTCATCTTCCAGCCGGCCGAGGAAAGCCCGGCCGACTTCGAACCCAATGGCTCCAACACCTGGGGCGCCAAGCAGATGGTGTCCGAGGGCGTGCTGGACAATCCCAAGGTCGATGCGATCTTCGGCCTGCATGTGAGCAGCGGCATCGAATCCGGCAAGCTGGGCTGGCGCAGCGGCCCCTCGATGGCGGCGGCCGACCAGTTCTGGATCGACGTCAAGGGC
This sequence comes from Cupriavidus sp. FW305-F7, assembly GCF_058782875.1. Lineage (NCBI taxonomy): Bacteria > Pseudomonadati > Pseudomonadota > Betaproteobacteria > Burkholderiales > Burkholderiaceae > Cupriavidus > Cupriavidus sp. FW305-F7. Next base: position 62,629 of record NZ_JBYSYC010000035.1, read on the forward strand.
CGCCAGACGCACGGCGCGCGGCCGTGGGGCGGGATCGACCCGATCGTGGTGGCGTCGCAGATCGTGATGGGCCTGCAGACCATCCAAAGCCGCCAGGTCAACGCCATGCTGGAACCGTCGGTGATCACAGTGGGCACCATCCACGGCGGCAACCGCATGAACATCGTGCCGGAGAAGGTCGAGATGATGGGCACCGTGCGCACCTATGACGAAGGCATGAAGAAGGACATCCATGCCCGCATGAAGCGCACCACCGAGGCCATCGCCACCAGCGCCGGGGCCGAGGCCAACTTCCGCGTGGTGGAGCTGTACAACGCCACCATCAACCAGCCGGCCCTGACCGAGAAGATGGCACCCACGCTGCAGCGCGTGGCCGGCGAAGGCAACTGGATGATCACGCCCAAGGCGACCGCGTCGGAGGACTTCTCGTTCTACCAAGAGAAAGTGCCGGGCCTGTTCTTCAACCTCGGCGTGACGCCCAAGGGCCAGGATGTGACCAAGGCGCCTTCCAACCACTCGCCTGAGTTCTATGTGGACGAGCCGGCGCTGATCAACGGCGTGCGCGCCCTGTCCAGCCTGACCGTGGACTACATGGTGATGGCGCAGCGCTGAGCGGCTCGCCCTGGGCGCTGCGGCGGGGCTACAATAACAGTTTTGCCGCGCGCATTGCGGCCAGCCCCTCCCCGCCTTGCCGCCAGCGCGGCAAGCGCCCGATCCTCATTCGTCATGCCCCTGATCCTCCAGAGCACCGCCCCGCTTCCCACCGCCGACCTCGACACCGCCCGCACCCTGGCCCGCGCCTCTGAACTGGTGCTGCGCAGCGATACCGTGGCGGCCGCCGAGGAATGCGCGCCGCTGACGCCGGCGCTGCGCGATGCGCTGGACGATTTCTGCGGCCCGCGCGCGATCGACTGGGCAGTGGTGCCCCCGGGGCGCAAGCTGTCCGACTTCCGCCTGGTGGCAATGGACATGGACTCGACCCTGATCACGATCGAGTGCATCGACGAGATCGCCGATTTCTGCGGCCTCAAGGCCGAGGTCTCTGCCATCACCGAAGCCGCCATGCGCGGCGAGATCACCGATTTCAACGAGAGCCTGCGCCGCCGCGTGGCCCTGCTCAAGGGGCTGGACGCCAGCGTGCTGGACTGCGTCTACGAAGAGCGCCTGCGGCTGTCGCCGGGCGCCGAGCGCATGCTGCAGACCGTGCAGGCGCTGGGCCTGCGCACGCTGCTGGTGTCGGGCGGCTTCGTGCATTTCACCGAGAAGCTCAAGGCACGGCTCAAACTCGACGTGACCCGCGCCAATACGCTGGAGATCGTCGACGGCAAGCTGACCGGCAATGTGGTTGGCGAGATCGTCAATGCCGACGTCAAGGCCCGCACCGTGCAGGAAGTCTGCGCCCAGATCGGCGCCACGCCGGACCAGGCCATCGTCATGGGCGATGGCTCCAACGACCTGAAGATGATGGCCGTGGCCGGCCTGTCGGTGGCCTTTCGGGCCAAGCCGGTGGTGCGCGCGCAGGCCAGCGTCGCGTTCAACCACGTCGGGCTGGACGGCCTGCTGGCGCTGTTCCCGCACTGATCCCTGTCCGCGGCAAACGCGGCTTCGCGCCGGGCGGCAAGCGCCCGGCTGGCCCCACCCACCCGGGCCGCCAGCGACAATTCGCGCTACAGCCAGCGCAAGTCCCTCCCCAAGTGCAGATACATCCCTGAGACGCAGCGTCTACTTAGCGCTTGCCTCTTCAAATACGAATCATTATCATTAATGTTTCGTTTATCTGACATTGCCCCATGCAAGTTCTGGCCGTCCTTGTTGGCCTGGCTGCGGCCGCGTGCCTGTACCTGGCCGCGCCCAACCAGGTCCTGCTGCCGCCCGGCAGGATCGCGCAACCGCGTGTGCTGGGCTGGCTGGGCCTGGCCCTGGCCATCGTCAGCACCTGGCTGTGGAGCACCACCGACGGCTGGCCCGTGGCCATTGCCGCCAGCCTGGTAACAGTGCCCTGCGCGCTGTCGGTATGGCCCTTTATCGGCACCTATGCCGCGCGCAAGCGCTGGGCGGCACGGGAGCAACGGGCATGAGCGCAGACCAATCCGCGATAGGCACCAAATGGCTGGCCGGTGCGCTGCTCGGGCTGCCGCTGGCGGTGGCGGTGTGCACGCTGTCGATCCTGTGGCTGCCGGGCGGCTGGGAAACCGGCATCGTCGCGGCCGTGGCGGCTTGCCTGCCGGTGTGGGTGGCCATCATCAGCGCCAGCCTGCTGTTCCGTTCCAGCCGCACCGCCTGGATCTGGCTGGGCGGCGCCAACCTGATCTGCTTCGGTGCGCTGTGGGCGCTGCGCCTGGCCGGCCTGGCGCCGGCTGCACTGCCCGCCTCCTGAGAATGCCATCTTGAAAACCGCAACCCTGCGCCTGTACCAGATGCTGCATACCTGGGTCGGCCTGATGGCCGGCTGGGCCCTGTTTATCGCCTTCTTTGCCGGGGCGGTCACCGTGTTCCACCACGAACTGCATGTGTGGCAGTCGCCGTCGCGGCTCAAGGGCAGCGCGCCGGTCGAGGCCAAGGCCGACCCGGCCGCGGTCGACCGCTTCATGCAGAAACTGGTCGCGATCCACCCCGAGGCCGCGGCCAGTTCCTACGTGATCATGCCGTCGGAGGGCGAGCCCAATATCTCGGCCTACTGGCAGGACAAGTCCGGCGAGTGGCAGATGACCACCGACGCCCGCCTGGCCGGCGACGCCGCGATGCAGCGCGACACCTCGCGCGACCAGGTGATCGGCGAACTGTCGGCGTTCCTGAACAGCCTGCACTACTCGCTGGGGATCCCGGTCGGCGGCATCTACTTCATGGGTGCGATCTCGGTGCTGTACGGGCTGGCGCTGGTGTCGGGCGTGTTGCTGCACCTGCCGCGGCTGAAGAAGGACCTGTTCGCGGTGCGCCCCGGGCGCAACCTGAAGCGCTTCTGGATGGACACCCACAATGTGCTGGGCCTGTTCAGCCTGCCCTTCCACCTGGTCTTTGCCATCACCGGCGCGCTGTTCTCCGTGTCGCTGGTGCTGATGACGGTGTTCAACACACTGACCTTCGACGGCCGCCTGTTTGAGGCGGTGCCCCGTGCCACCACCGCCGTACCGGAAGTGGCCGCGGCCGGCCGTACGGTGCCGACCATGCCCACCGCCACGCTGATGCAGATTGCGCGCGAGCACGGCGGCGAGCGTTTCGCGCCCGAGTCGTTCCGCTTCCAGCGCTTTGGCGACGCCAATGCCGTGGTGGAAGTGCGCGGCACCAGCACGCAGGCCCTCGGCAACCTGGGCTCGGTCGGCATCCATGCCGCCAGCGGCGAGCCCAACGCGGGCCAGCTGACCGCCAACCAGACCGCCGGCACGCGCGACAGCAACCACGGGCTCTACAGCGCGCTGTACGCGCTGCATTTCGGCACCTTCGGCGAGCTGCCGGTGCGCCTGGTCTACCTGCTGGCCGGGCTGGCCGGCGCCTTCCTGTTCTATTCGGGCAACCTGCTGTGGATCGAGTCGCGGCGCAAGGTGCGCCAGGCCGAGCAGCCGCGCGTGCACCGGCTGCTGGCGCAGGGCACGGTCGGTGTGTGCATCGGCTGCTGCATCGGCGTGGCGCTGTGCTTCCCGGCGGCGCTGCTGTGGCCGGAGCGCGCGGTGAGCTACACCTATTTCACGGTGTTTGGTCTGGCCTGTGCCTGGGCGTTGCTGCGCCCGCCGGTACGCGCCGCGGTGGAGCTGCTCTACGCCGCCGCGCTGGCGTCGCTGACCGTGCCGCTGGCGAACGCGATCCTGACCGGCGACCACCTGCTGCACAGCATCCCCAGCGGGCATTGGATCATCGCCGGCTTCGATATCGGCGCGATCGCGCTGGCCGCGGGCTTTGTCGCCCTGGCCCGCGCCACGCAGCGCCGCGCGCGCAGCTGGCCGGCGGAGTCGGTGTGGGCGATGCCGCAGGCAGCCCAAGCAGCACAAGCCGCCAAGCCCACCGCGAGCGCCAAGACGATGCCCAGCGCGGATACGCCCTGAGCGCACGGCGCCCGCACGCAAAAACGGGCGCAGCAGCGTCCGTTTTTGTTTCCTTGACCGCGCCAGCCCGGCCGCTGCCCTACACTATCTCAGGCCAACAACATCGAGCCGACCGCCATGGAATCGACCTTCCACCAGTTTTCCGAACTGTTCGCCCAACTCGGCCTGGCCTCCGACGAAGCCAGCATCCGCAGCTTTATCGGCACGCACGCCCCGCTGCCCGACGATGTCGAGTTGGCCGAGGCACCGTTCTGGACCCCCGCCCAGGCTACGCTGCTGCGCGACGAGCTGCTGGACGACGCCGACTGGGCCGAGGTCGTCGACCAGCTCAATCTCGCCCTGAGACAGCCGGCCTGAGGCCGCTTACGCGGCCAGCGTAGCCTCCAGCGCCTGGCGCAGGTCGGCGATCAGGTCGCGCGTGTCTTCCAGGCCGATATAAAGCCGCACCAGTTCGCCGGTGTCCTGCCAGCCGGCCGGCGGCCAGGTGCCCGCCGGGCGCATGCCCTGCACGTGGTATGGCACGGCCAGGCTGTGGGCGCCGCCCCAGGACCAGCCGATCGCAAACAGCTGCAGCGCCTCGACGAAGGCATCCACCTGCTGGCGCGTATAGCTTGCCCGCAGGATGATGGCAAAGAGCCCGCTGGCACCGGTGAAATCGCGCCGCCAGCTGGCGTGGCCGGGGCAGTCCGGCAGCGCCGGATGCAGCACGCGCGAAACCTCGGGCCGCTGGTGCAGCCACTCCGCCACTTCGCGGGCCGCACGGTCATGCGCGGCCAGGCGCACCGGCAGGCTCGGCAGCCCGCGCAGCACCAGGTGGCAGTCATCGGCGGAAACACCCCAGCCCATCAGCATGCGGGTGCGCTTCAGGCGCTCATGCAGGGCATCGTCGCAGGTCAGGACCGCGCCCATGAGCACGTCGCTGCCGCCGGACTGGTACTTGGTCAGCGCCTGCACCGAGATATCGATGCCCTTGTCGAACGGGCGGAAGTAGATGCCGGCCGACCAGGTATTGTCGATCGCGGTCAGCACGCCGCGCGCCCTGGCCGCGGCGACGATGGCGTCGCTGTCGGGCACTTCCATGGTCACCGAACCGGGCGACTCCATCCAGACCAGGCGCGTATTCGGCCGGATCATCGCCGCCACCGCAGCGGCGTCCATCGGGTCGTAGTAGCGCACGGTCACGCCGAATTCGCGTGCCAGCCACTCGCCGTGGTCGCGGTTGGGGCCGTAGACGTTGCGCGGCACCAGCACGTCGTCGCCGCTCTTGAGCAGCGCGAAGTAGACCAGCGAGATTGCTGCGAGTCCTGACGGCTGCAGCAGCGTGTGGCGCGCGCCCTCCAGCAGCGCCAGGTGCTGGCACAGCGCCTCGCTGGTGGGCGTCGCGTGCAGGCCATAGCGCCAGTAAGTGGTCGCACCGTCGCCATGGGCACGCAGTTCGGCCAGGTTGCGGAACACCACGGTGGAGCCGCGGTGCGTGGCGGGAGAAAACGAGGCAAAGCCGGGCGCGATCTCCAGCTCGGGCTGGACCGCAACGGTTTGCAGGTAATGGGCGGGCGACGCGGGCTTGTCGGATGGCGAATCGGACACGGCGGTTTCCTTGCTGGCTGCTGGCCGGCCACGGCGCGCTGCCCCGGCGGTATGCCCGGGCAGAAGCGCGGCAACGGTCAGGAATGAGACTCGATGAGCCTTCGAGCTTACCAGCAAATGCCGGCCGCGCCACCGCTGATGGCAACGGCGGGCACCAGGAAACGGCTTACCAGCCGGAAATCGAGGACTTCGGCGCTGGCGGCGCGTAGGTGACGCCGCTGTTGGGCGTCATGTCAAACGGGGGGATCACCAGCACGCCCAGCGGGCGGATAAAGAACGGCAGCACGATGGCCGGGTTGAACGCATCGGTCCAGGTGCCGCGCACGGCGCCGCTGGCGTCGATGCTGCCTTCCCAGTTGCCCGACACGCGGGTGCCGTCGTCGGACTCCTCCATCAGGAAGGCGCCGCCCTCCCACTCGCCGGCCAGCAGGCGCACACCGGCGCCACGGCCTGCGTATTCGCCGCGCACGCTGTCGCGCTCGTCAGGCTTGGGGCCCAGGCGCAGCCGCACCGGCTGGTCGCCGACCTTGCCGACGTAGACCGGCAGCGACGCATATTCCGGCCGCGGCGCCAGAGGTCTTGGCGCGCCAGTGGAAAGCGAGGTGCCGCCGCGCCGGGCTTCGCCGTCGCGAATGGCCTGGTTGATGCCCAGGCCTTCCCCGCCGGCAGGCCCGCCAGCGGGTGCAACGTTAGCCGGGCCGGTCGACAGCTCGGTGCCCGGCGCTGCCTGCACCGTGCCCGCCAGGGCGAGCACGGCGGCCAGGCCCAGCGTGCAGAGGTTCTTCGTCAGCAAAGCCGGGCGCAAGGCTAACCTCAGATGCGTTCGAAGATAGCGGCAATACCCTGCCCGCCGCCGATGCACATCGTCACCAGCGCGTAGCGGCCCTGCACGCGGTTCAGCTCATGCAGCGCCTTCACCGTGATCAGGGCACCGGTGGCGCCGATCGGGTGGCCCAGCGAGATGCCCGAGCCGTTCGGGTTGACCTTGGCCGGATCCAGGCCGAGCGCCTTGGTCACCGCGCACGCCTGCGCGGCAAAGGCTTCGTTGGCTTCGATTACGTCCAGGTCCGACACCTGCAGGCCGGCGCGCTCCAGCGCGATCTTGGTCGCCGGCACCGGGCCGATGCCCATGGTCTTGGGGTCCACGCCGGCATGGCCGTACGACACCAGACGGGCCAGCGGCTTCAGGCCGCGGCGCTCGGCTTCGGCGCGCTCCATCATCACCACCGCGGCGGCGGCGTCGTTCAGGCCCGAGGAATTGCCGGCCGTGACCGTGCCATTTTCCTTGACGAAGACCGGCCTGAGCTTGGTCATGTCGTCGATGGTGGCGTCATGACGCACGTGCTCGTCGGTGTCGAAGGTGACATCGCCCTTGCGGCCCTTGCTCACCACCGGGACGATCTGGTCCTTGAAGTAACCGGCCTTGATCGCGGCCGAAGCGCGGCGGTGCGATTCCAGCGCGGCCTCGTCCTGCTGCGTGCGCGAGATGTCGTATTCCTTGGCGACGTTCTCGGCGGTCACGCCCATGTGGATGCGATGGAAGGGATCGTGCAGCGCGCCCAGCATCATGTCGACCAGGCCGGCATCGCCCATGCGTGCGCCCCAGCGGGCCGCGGGCGCCAGGTACGGCGCGCGGCTCATGCTTTCCGCGCCACCGCCGATGGCGACGTCGGTATCGCCCAGCAGGATAGTCTGCGCGGCGCTGACGATGGCCTGCAGGCCCGAACCGCACAGGCGGTTCACGGTCAGCGCGGGGGCATTGACCGTCACCCCGCCGTTGACGGCCGCGACGCGGCCCAGATACATGTCGCGCGGCTCGGTCTGGATCACGTTGCCGAACACCACGTGGCCGACATCGTCGCCCGATACCTGCGCGCGCGCCAGCGCCTCGCGCACCACCAGCGCGCCCAGCTCCGCCGGCGCCACATCCTTCAGGCTGCCGCCAAAGGTCCCGATCGCGGTACGGACACCGCTCACCACTACCACTTCACGCGTCATGACTTTGTCTCCATGAGGGTTATGTTGCACCGCACAGTATAGCGGGACGCGGACGAAATCGAACGAGCGTACTTTTACCTAATCAACCCGTTTCAGACCTCGCCCCACAGATCGTGGCCGTCGGCGCCGGTGATCTTCACGTCGACGAACTCGCCGGCGCGGTAGCGCTGGGAATGGCGCTCCGGCGGCGCGATATAGACCAGGCCGTCGATTTCCGGCGCATCCGCGGAGGAACGGCCGATGCCGCCGTCCTGGTTGACCTCGTCCACCAGCACGCGCAGGGTCTGGCCGACCTTGCGCTGCAGGCGTCGCGCCGAGACCTCTTCGGCCACTTCCATGAAGCGGGCGCGGCGTTCCTCGCGCACCTCGTCGGGCAGCGCGCCCGGCAGGTCGTTGGCGGTGGCGCCCTCCACCGGCGAATAGGCGAAGCAGCCGACGCGGTCCAGCTCGGCCTCGGCGATAAAGTCCAGCAGCGTCTGGAACTCCGCCTCGGTCTCGCCCGGGAAGCCGGCGATAAAGGTGCTGCGGATGGTCAGCTCAGGGCAGATCTCGCGCCAGGCGCGGATGCGATCCATGGTCTTCTCGGCATTGGCCGGGCGCTTCATGCGCTTGAGCACGTCTGGGTGCGCATGCTGGAGCGGCACGTCCAGGTACGGCAGCACGTGGCCCTGCGACATCAGCGGGATGATCTCGTCCACGTGCGGGTACGGGTAGACGTAGTGCAGGCGCACCCAGGCGCCATATTGCGCAGCCAGCTCGCCCAGCGCCGCCACCAGTTCGGTCATGCGGGTCTTGAGCGGGCGGCCGTTCCAGAAGCCGGTGCGGTACTTGACGTCGACGCCGTAGGCGCTGGTGTCCTGCGAGATCACCAGCAGTTCCTTGACGCCGGCCTTGAACAGGTTCTCGGCCTCCAGCATGACCTCGGCCACCGGGCGCGACACCAGGTCTCCGCGCATCGACGGGATGATGCAGAACGAGCAGCGGTGGTTGCACCCCTCCGAAATCTTCAGGTAGGCATAGTGCTTGGGCGTCAGCTTGATGCCGGCGGCCGGCACCAGGTCGGTGAACGGGTCATGCGGCTTGGGCAGGTGCGTGTGCACCGCCTGCATCACCTCGCCCAGCGCATGCGGGCCGGTCACGGCCAGCACCTTGGGGTGCACCGACGACACGATGTCGTGGCCCGCCGCATCCTTCTTCGCCCCGAGGCAGCCGGTGACGATGACCTTGCCGTTTTCGGTCAGGGCCTCGCCGATGGCGTCCAGGCTCTCCTGCACGGCCTCGTCGATAAATCCGCAGGTATTGACCACGACCAGGTCGGCGCCGTCATAGGTGCCGCTGATGGCATAGCCCTCGGCGCGCAGTTGGGTGATGATCTGCTCGGAGTCGACCAGCGCCTTGGGGCAGCCAAGGGAAACGAATCCCACACGCGGACTATGGTCTTTCTGGGTCGTTGATTCTGAAGGGTTTTTCACGGTGCAATCCGAATGTGGGGCAGGCGCGGCGGAATATGCGGGGACAGGGCCGGCGGCCGGTGAGCCAATCGCGCATTTTAACCGTTTGCCATGAATTCTCGGCGCCTGACTCCACACATGTGGCCCAGGCTGCGGCAATGCCGCGTCATTCCGGCGCGGTAGCAGCTCCCGGCAGGCCTTCCAGGACCCGCTCTATCTCCACGGAGCCCTGCATGCGCCGGATGGCTGCATGCAGTTCGGCGGCCTGTGGCCAGGTCCGCTTGAGATAGCTGAGCCACAGTTTCACGCGCCCATGCTCGTGGCAGGAGGCAATACGGGCATGCAGCTTTTTCAGGTAAGTGGCGATCTGGCGCAGCACCAGTGGCCACTCCTCGTCTGACGGCGTGCTGTCCATCAGCCCGCGAATGCGCAAGGCCAGGAAAGGGTCGGACACGGCGCCGCGCCCGATCATCACGTCGGCGCAACCGCTGACGGCCCGGCAGCGTTCCCAGTCCGCGACCGTCCAGACGTCTCCGTTGGCAATCACGGGCACGTCCACCGCCGCCGCAATGCGCGCGATCCAGTCCCAGTGGGCCGGCGGCCGGTAGCCATGGTCCCGCGTCCGGGCATGGACCACGAGGGAGGCCGCGCCGCCCTCGGCCAGCGCCGTGGCGCAATCAATCGCCAACGAGGTATCGGAGACGCCCAGCCGCATTTTTGCCGTCACGGCAATATGGGCCGGCACCGCAGCGCGCACGGACGCAACGATCCGGCTCAACAACTCAGGATTCGTCAGCAGCATGGCGCCGCCGCCATGCCGGTTGACGACCTTGGCGGGACAGCCGAAGTTCAGGTCGATGCCATGCGGCGACAAGGTCGCGGCATAGGCCGCATTGCGCGCCAGCCATTCCGGGTCGCTGCCGAGCAACTGGATCACCATCGGCGTGCCGCTGCGGGTATAGCCGCCGGCGAGGATTTCGGGCGTATCGCGCTCGTAGACGCGCGCAGGAAGCAACGAACCCGTCACACGAACGAACTCGGATACACAGCCGTCGTAGCCGCCGGTATCGGTCAGCACGTCGCGCAAGACGTAGTCGGCGAGCCCTTCCATGGGGGCCAGGAACAGCCGGCTCATGGCGAAGCCTTCACCGAAGCAGAGGACCAGGCCTTAAAGGCCGGACGAGCATATTGGATAACGGAGGGCATGGGGTTTCGCGCACAAAAGGCGAGTCCACACTGAGCCGCCGCTGGAGAGAGTTGCGTGATTGCGTGCGCCTGGGGGCACAGACCGCGCATTCTACCTGCTTTGCGTCGGCAGGGCCTTCAGGGAGGTGTGCGGGCGCTGGGCATCCGCCTGCATGCGAGCGCGGGCTGAGTGCCAGCCCGCGTGCGGGATATGCGGAGGGTGCAGAGCCCGCCGCTAGTGCTTTACTTCTTGTCCGGCTGGTTGAACGGGAACGTCCCGAACATATTCTTGGCCTGACTTTGCATCTGCTCCTGCATCTGCACGAACAGGTTCTTGCTCTGCTCGATGTAGTTGCTCATCATGCCCTGCATCATCGGGCCCTGCATGTTCATGAACTGCGACCACATGTCGGGGCTGAAGGTTTCGCCGGAATACAGGCCCTTGGAGTTCTCGGCCAGCTTGTTCTGGATGTCGATGAAGGCCTGGATGTTCTTTTCCAGGTAGGTGCCCATCATGCCCTGCATGGCATGACCATAGAAGCGGATGATCTGCGACAGCATCGCGCTGGAGAACATCGGCACGCCGCCCGACTCTTCTTCCAGGATGATCTGCAGCAAGATGCTGCGGGTCAGTTCGTCACCAGACTTGGCGTCGACGACCTTGAATTCCTCTGAATCCATGACCAGCTGCTTGACGTCGGCGAGGGTGATGTAGGTGCTGGTCTGGGTGTCGTAGAGCCTGCGGTTCGGATACTTTTTGATCAGTCGCTCTGCGCCTTTTTTGGTCGTGGCCATCGGTGCTCTGTCCTTGTGTCATCGCTGTTTGCGCGCTGCTGCACCGCATGGGGTGCAGTGCGCAAATCGGTATCGCCCGCGCCATCTGCTTGTTGTCGTGCCGGCCGTCTGTGGCCTGTTCGCGCATGGCTGCGCGTGGCGGCCTGCAACCTCGCCCCCGCGAGGGCCGCGCTGCACGAACATGGTGCTGGCTGCGCCGCTGCCCTGATTCTATGCCCAACAAGGCACTAAGAAAAGCGAACGGGCTTAAGGAAAACCCGGTGAACTGGCGCAAAAAGGGAGGAATGCCACGCGGGCAGAAACGATTCGCGGGCCATGACGGCCCGCGAAACAGGCGGCGAAACGAAGCGTCCGCCGCCTTGTGCGCCGCGCTGGCTGCACCGCAATACGCGGGCGCCAGCGCCGGCTGCCGACTGGTTGAACCAGGCCGGCAGGTCAGCCCATATGCAGGCCGCCGTTGAGCGAGAAGTCAGCGCCGGTCGAGAAACCGGACTCGTCCGACGACAGCCAGGCGCAGATCGAAGCGATCTCTTCCGGCTCGCCCAGGCGCTTGACCGGGATCGTCCCGACGATCTTGTCGAGCACGTCCTGGCGGATCGCCTTGACCATGTCGGTGGCGATATAGCCCGGCGAAACGGTGTTGACCGTCACACCCTTGGTCGCCACTTCCTGCGCCAGCGCCATGGTGAAGCCGTGTAGGCCGGCCTTGGCGGTGGAGTAGTTGGTCTGGCCGAACTGGCCCTTCTGCCCGTTCACCGACGAGATGTTGACGATACGGCCCCACCCGCGGTCGGCCATGCCGTCGATCACCTGCTTGGTGACGTTGAACAGCGAGGTCAGGTTAGTGTCGATCACCGCGTCCCAGTCGGCACGGGTCATCTTGCGGAACACCACGTCGCGGGTGATGCCGGCGTTGTTGATCAGCACATCGACCTCGCCGACCTCGGCCTTGACCTTGTCGAATGCGGTCTTGGTCGAGTCCCAGTCAGCCACGTTGCCTTCAGAAGCAACGAAGTCAAAGCCGAGTGCCTTCTGCTGCTCGAGCCACCTTTCACGGCGCGGCGAGTTGGGGCCGCAGCCGGCCACCACACGAAAGCCATCCTTGGCCAGCCGCTGGCAGATGGCGGTTCCGATACCACCCATGCCGCCGGTCACATACGCAATGCGCTGAGTCATGTCCACTCCTTGATTGGCTCTTCGTTATCGTCGCCGGGTCCGCGCCAACCGCGCGCGGACCCGGAAAACCCCTTCCTTATTTGCGCTCGACTGCCAGCGCCACGCCCATGCCGCCACCGATGCACAGCGAGGCCAGGCCCTTCTTGGCGTCGCGGCGCTTCATTTCATGCAGCAGCGTCACCAGGATACGGCAGCCCGACGCGCCGATCGGATGGCCGATGGCGATGGCGCCGCCGTTCACGTTGACCTTGGAGGTGTCCCAGCCCATCTGCTGGTGCACCGCCAGCGCCTGCGCGGCGAAGGCCTCGTTGATCTCCATCAGGTCCAGGTCCTGCGGGGTCCACTCGGCGCGCGACAGGGCGCGCTTGGAGGCCGGCACCGGGCCCATGCCCATCACCTTGGGATCGACACCGGCGTTGGCGTAGCTCTTGATCGTGGCCAGCGGGGTCAGGCCCAGTTCCTTGGCCTTGGCCGCCGACATCACCACCACCGCGGCGGCGCCGTCGTTCAGGCCCGAGGCGTTGGCCGCGGTCACCGTGCCGGCCTTGTCGAAGGCAGGCTTGAGGCCGGACATGCTGTCCAGCGTGGCGCCCTGGCGCACGAACTCGTCGGTCTTGAAGGCCACCGGGTCGCCCTTGCGCTGCGGGATCAGCACCGGGACGATCTCTTCGTCAAACTTGCCGGCCTTCTGCGCGGCTTCGGCCTTGTTCTGCGAGCCGACCGCGAGCTCATCCTGCGCCTCGCGCGTGATGCCGTATTCCTTGGCCACATTCTCGGCGGTGATGCCCATGTGGTACTGGTTGTACACGTCCCACAGGCCGTCGACGATCATGGTGTCGACCAGCTTGGCATCGCCCATGCGGAAGCCGTCGCGCGAGCCCGGCAGCACGTGCGGGGCGGCGCTCATGTTTTCCTGGCCGCCGGCCACCACGATCTCGGCGTCGCCTGCAATGATCGCGTTGGCGGCCAGCATCACGGCCTTCAGGCCCGAGCCGCACACCTTGTTGATGGTCATGGCCGGCACCATCGCCGGCAAGCCGGCCTTGATCGCGGCCTGGCGTGCGGGGTTCTGGCCCGAACCGGCGGTCAGCACCTGGCCCATGATGACTTCGCTCACCTGCTCCGGCTTGACGCCGGCGCGTTCCAGCGCGGCCTTGATGACCACGGCACCCAGTTCCGGCGCCGGGATCTTGGCCAGCGAGCCGCCAAATTTGCCGACCGCGGTGCGGGCGGCGGATACGATGACAACGTCAGTCATTTTGTAGTCCTTTCAATGGAAACGGGAGGGAACCTGCATGCCTGCCGGCGCCGTGCATGACGCACGCCGGCCCTCATGCAAGCGTCATGCCTTGGCTTTGACGTATCGCCCAGGCGCGGGTTCGATCGCGGGATAGCGCGCATTGCCGTAGTTGGCGGGCGCGGCACGTTTCGCGCCGGCCTGGCCTGCCAGCCATGCGGTCCAGTCCGGCCACCAGCTGCCGTGATGCTCGGTGGCGCCAGCCAGCCATTGCTGCGGCGACTCCGGCAGCGCATCGTTGGTCCAGTGGCTGCGCTTGTTCTTGGCCGGCGGGTTGATCACACCGGCGATATGGCCCGACGCACCCAGCACGAAGCGCAGCTTGTTCGCCAGCAGCGCGGTCGAGGCATAGGCCGCGGTCCATGGCACGATATGGTCTTCGCGCGAGCCGTAGATGTAGGTCGGCACGTCGATGCTGGCCAGGTCCACGGGCACGCCGCACACAGTCAGCTTGCCCGGCACCTTGAGCTCGTCCTGCAGGTAGGTGTGGCGCAGGTACCAGCAGTACCAAGGCCCCGGCAGGTTGGTGGCGTCGCCGTTCCAGAACAGCAGGTCGAACGGCACCGGCGTGTTGCCCTTCAGGTAGTTGTCGACCACGTAGTTCCACACCAGGTCGTTCGGGCGCAGGAACGAGAAGGTATTGGCCAGCTCAAGGCCGCGCAGCAGCGCGCACGGCGCGCCGGCGGCGCCGCCCAGCGTGGCCTCGCGCAGCTGCACATGGCCCTCGTCGACAAAGACGTCGAGGATGCCGGTGTCGGCAAAGTCCAGCAGCGTGGTCAGCAGCGTGACGCTGGCAGCCGGGTGCTGGCCGCGCGCGGCCATCACCGCCAGCGCAGTCGACACAATGGTGCCGCCCACGCAGAAGCCGAGCACGTTGATCTTGTCCTGGCCGCTGATGTCGCGCGCGACTTCGATGGCGCGGATGGCCGCGTGCTCGATGTAGTCGTCCCAGGTGCTGCCAGCCATGCTGGCGTCCGGATTGCGCCACGACACCAGGAACACCGTATGCCCCTGCTCCACCACATGACGCACCAGCGAGCTCTCCGGCTGCAGGTCCAGGATGTAGTACTTGTTGATGCACGGCGGCACCATCAGCAGCGGGCGCGCATGCACCTTGTCGGTCAGCGGCTTGTACTGCAACAGCTGGAAGTATTCGTTCTCGAAGACTACGGCGCCTTCGCTCACCGCGACATTGCGGCCGACCTCAAACGCGCTCTCGTCGGTCTGCGAGATCTTGCCGCGCGTCAGGTCTTCCATCATGTTGCGCACGCCGGCACGCAGCGATTCGCCGCCCGACTCGATCAGCAGGCGCTGCGCCTCGGGATTCGTGGCGAGGAAGTTGGCGGGCGACATCGCATCGACCCATTGCGAGATCGCAAAGCGGATGCGCTGGCGCGTCTTGGCATCGGCCTCAACAGCATCGGCCAGCTCGGTCAAGGCGCGCGCATTGAGCAGGTAGAACGCGGCAGCGAAGCGGTATGGCAGGTTGGTGCGCCACGCGTCGCCGGCGAAGCGCCGGTCGTGCAGCGGCCCGGTGGCCTCGGCCTTGCCCTCGGCCATGGCCTGCCACAGGGCTGAGAAGTCCTTCATGTAACGCTGCTGGATATCACCCAGCTGCGCCGGCTCGATCTTGACGCCTGCCAGCGCATCCAGGCCCGGAATGCCGGACGCGGCCGCGTGGCCGTTGCCTTCAGTGCCCTGCCACTGGCGGGACCATTCCAGCCATGTGGCTGGATCGAATGGCCCCGGCGTGAACTTGAATGGTTGGGACTTGCCTTCCTGAGTGGAAGCTGCCGCGCCTTTGCCGGTCGCCATGATTTGATTGTCTCTCTGCCGTCACTATTCGAACCGGCTCCGGGCATTGCCCTGGCCGGCACTTTGCATGGGGAGATGCTATCCGAATGGACCCGGCTTGCGCCTCCCCAAAGCGGGAGGGTCTGCCGGCACATCTGCCCTGGAACTGGCTGGAAGCCTAGACCGCACCTGCTGCAGCCATGGCTCGCGTCCATTCCGATAGCGGCTCCCCTTTTATCCGGCAAACGCGACACTCTGGCGTGGCAACGCCATGCGGTATGCTTGCCGGAGAAACCTGGGAATCGTCAGCGATTCCGAGACATTTGAGCTCATTGTTGCCTTGCAACGCACGCGCTGTCAATGCGGGAATCCGTCCCGGCGCCGCGCGCTTCCCGACCTACCGGACGGTATGCAGCGCTCGCATCTGCCGAGGCCACAGAGCATAGGCGAGAAGGATGAAATTTTGATGTACATCGTGGCCATTGGCTGGCTCTACGTGGCGCTGATGATGGCGATCACCGAGCACACCGTGGTGGCAGGGGTTGCCACCTTCCTGATGTATGGCGTGGCGCCGGTGGCGCTGGTGCTCTACATCATGGGCACGCCCGGCCGGCGGCGGCGCAAGGCCGAAGCCGAGCGCGCGCAGGCGGCCAGGGGCAAGGACGAGTGAGGCAGCGGCCGGCTCAGTCCGCCAGCCAGACCAGGCTGGCCATGCGGCCGGTCACGCCGTCGCGCCGATAGGAGTAGAAGCGACCGGCTTCGCCCACGGTACAGGCGTCGCCGCCGTAGACCTCGGTGCAGCCGGCGCGCGCCAGGCGCGTGCGCGCCAGCGCATAGATGTCGGCAAGGTACTTGCCCGGTGCGCCAGCGCGGAAGGCTGCGGCAACCGCGGCCTGTTCATCGGCGCGTGCCTGCGCCAGGAAAGCATCGCGCACTTCCGCACCCACCTCGAACGCATCGGGGCCGATGGCCGGGCCCAGCCACGCCAGCCAGCGCGGGGCGCCAGCACCGGCGGCGGCCTGCATCCGTGACAGCGTGGCTTCGATCACGCCGCTGCACAGGCCGCGCCAGCCCGCATGCGCGGCGCCCACCACCGTCCCCTGCGCATCGCACAGCAGCACCGGCAGGCAATCCGCCGTCATCACGGCGCAGACGTGGCCGGATGCCAACGCCAGGCTCGCGTCGGCCTGGGGCACGGGCGCGCTCGGGGCCGCGACATGATCGACCGTCGCCACCGCGCAGCCATGCACCTGCTCCAGCCACTGCGGCATCGACGGCAGGCACGCAGCCAGCCGCGCACGGTTGCGCGCCACGTCCGCGGCATCGTCGCCGACGTGGGTGCCCAGGTTTAGGCCGCCCGGGGCGCCGCCGGCAAGCCCGTACGGGCCCTTGCTGACGCCGCCCTGGCGCGTCGTGGATAGCGCGCACACACGCGCCGGCGCGGGCCAGTCAGGGACCAGCCAGGCGGGATCAGGCGCTGCGCTCATCGTCATCGTCACCGTCTTCGTCATCGCCGGCATATTCCCAGTGGGCCTCGCCGCCTTCCCAGACTTCGTCCCAGGCTTCTTCTTCCTCGTCGGCCTGCGCGCTTTCAAAATCCAGCGCATCGATCAACGCCTGCAGGTCTTCCGGAGGCTGCGCGGTCCACGACATGCGCTTGCCGGTGGCCGGATGCACCAGGCCGAGCTGGTACGCATGCAGTGCCTGGCGCTCATACGGCACCGGCAGCGGCGCGCGTACCGCCGGGCGCTGCCCGCGCTGCGTGGCGCGGAAGTAGACCGGGTCGCCCACCAGCGGATGGCCGATCGATTCGAAATGCACGCGGATCTGGTGCGTGCGGCCAGTCTCCAGCTTGCACATCACCATCGACACAAAGCCCCGCCCCAGCGGCACCGTGGCCAGCGTGCGGAAATGCGTGCGCGACGGCTTGCCGCTGGCGGTATGCACGACCGCCATGCGCGTGCGCTCGCGCGGGTCGCGGCCGATGGGCGCGTCGATGGTGCCCTCGTCATAGGTGCGGCCCCACACCAGCGCGATATAGGTGCGCTTGACCGTGCGCGCCTGCAGCTGGCGCACCAGGTCGGTCTGCGCGGTCAGCGAGCGCGCCACCACCATCAGCCCGGAGGTTTCCTTGTCGAGCCGGTGCACGATGCCCGCGCGCGGCAGCGACGTGGCGGCGGGGTCGCGGTGCAGCAACCCGTTGAGCACGGTGCCGCTCCAGTTGCCGGCAGCCGGGTGTACCACCAGCCCGGCGGGCTTGTTGATCACCAGCAGGGTGTCGTCTTCATAGACCACGTCCAGCGGCACGTCCTCGGGCGAGAAAGCGGACGATTCCGGCGCGGCCTGCGGCTGGATCTCGATGCGGTTGCCCATCTGCACCGCGTCGCGCGGCCGGCGCACCTGGCCGTCGACGCGCACCGCGCCGCTTTCGATCCACTGTTGCAGGCGGCTGCGTGAAAACTCGCTGAAGTGCCGCGCGAGCAATTTATCGAGCCGCTGGCCATGTGAGGCGCTGTCCACCTCCAGCGTCAGGGTCACGGCCGGCTCGGCAGCTGGCGCGCCGCTGCCGGTCGGCGCTTCGGCAAGGTCTTCAAATTCCTCGGGATGTGCCTCGAAATCGGCCACGGACGCGGCTGCGCGCACCCGTTCTGGTGGAAGTCCTCCCACGCCACCTCCGGCTTCGGGGTGGGGCTGGGGGCTTGGGCTATAATGCTTGACGCTATTTTTCTTCATCCGGGATACGATTGCCCATGCAATTGCAGAGCATGAAACGCGCGCGCTGGCGCACGACAATTGGAGCGGTTCTGCTCGCAGGCGGCTGCGTCATGCTGTCTGCATGCGGCCTGCTGGCGGACCAACCCGACGAGACCGCAGGCTGGTCGGCCAACAAATTATATTCGGAAGCCAAGGATGCGCTGGATGGCGGCGACTACACGCGTGCCGTCAAGCTGTATGAAAAGCTCGAAGGCCGCTATCCGTTTGGCCGCTATGCGCAGCAGGCCCAGATCGATACCGCCTACGCCAGCTACAAGGATGGTGAAACGGCTGCAGCCCTGGCCGCGGTGGACCGCTTCATCCAGCTGCACCCGAATCATCCCAATATCGATTACGCCTACTATCTCAAGGGCCTGATCAACTTCAACGACAACCTGGGCTGGCTGGGCCGATTCTCGGGCCAGGACCTGAGCGAGCGCGATCCCAAGGCCGCCCGCGCCGCGTACGACGCCTTCCATACGCTGATCACCCGCTACCCGGAAAGCAAGTACACCCCCGACGCGACGCTGCGCATGCAGTACATCGTCAACTCGCTGGCCCAGCATGAAGTGCATGCCGCGCGCTACTACTACCGGCGCGGCGCCTACCTTGCCGCCGTCAACCGTGCCCAGCAGTCACTGAAGGACTACGATGGCGCGCCGGCCAACGAAGAGGCCCTGTACATCATGATCCGCTCGTATGACGCGATGGGCATGAAGGACCTGCGCGACGACACCGCGCGCGTGATGGAGCGCAACTTCCCCGAGAGCGACTTCATCAAGTACGGCGCGCGCCGCAAGGACAAGGCCTGGTGGGAAGTGTTCTGACGCCGGCTGGCCAGCGGCCATAAAAAACGGGACGTATCCTCCGATACGTCCCGTTTTTCTTTTTCCGGCACCCGCAGCGTTCAGTCCGCTGCCGCTTCCCCTGCGGGCTCCGCCTCAGCTTCCTTGCCAGGACTGCGCAGCGACTCCAGGAACCGCACCACCGTCGCTGCCTCACGCGTGCGCGTGAACGGCGGCAGGCTTTGCCAGATCTGCCGGCCATAGGGCTTCTCGACCAGCCGCGTATCGAAGATCGCCAGTACGCCGCGGTCAGACTCCGAACGGATCAGCCGCCCCGCCCCCTGCTTGAGCGTGATCACCGCATGCGGCAGCTGGTGCACGGCAAACGGGCTCAGGCCCTTCTTCTGCAGCACTTCCATGCGCGCGGCCAGCACCGGGTCGTCGGGCGGCGCGAACGGCAGCTTGTCGATGATCACCAGCGACAGCGCCTCGCCGCGCACATCCACGCCTTCCCAGAAGCTCTGGCTGCCGACCAGCACCGCATTGCCCAGTTCGCGGAAGCGGTCCAGCAACTCGGTACGGCTGGCCTGGCCCTGCACCAGCAGCGGCAGGTTCAGGCCGCGCTCGGCGAACGCGTCATAAAGCAGGTCCGAGGCACGCTGCACGGCGCGCAGCGTGGTGCACAGCAGGAAGGTGCGCCCGCCGGCGGCCTCGATCAGCGGCAATGCCGCCTGCACCACCGCGTCGGTGAACTGCGGCGACTGCGGCGCCGGCATGTCGCGCGGCACGTAGAGCAGCGCCTGCTTCGCGTAATCGAACGGGCTGGGCAGCGTCAGCGAGCGGTCCTTGTCGAGCCCCAACTGCGCGGCGTAGTGGGTGAAGTTGCCTTTCACCGACAGCGTGGCCGAGGTGAAGACCCAGGCGCGCGGCTGGCCGTCGCGCTGGCGCGTGAAGATCGGCGCGATCGACAACGGCGTGCGGTGCAGCTGCACGGTATGCGAGAACACCTCGACCCAGCGCACGGTTTCAGCCCCCGCGGGCACCGCCGGGGCTGCTTCTCCCTCGCCTTCCGTCTGCTGCGGTGCCGGCACGGGCGCGGCATCGGCGCGCCACGCGGCCAGCTTGTTGGCCAGCTCCAGCGCGCGGCGGTGGCATTGCTGCAGCGATTCGGCACGCTCGGCCTGGCTTTCGAGCATCTCGACGAAGTCTGACAACGCCTCGTCCAGCGCATCGAGCGTCTCGTTGAAAGGCTCGGCGATACGGCGGTCGGCCTCGATCTGGCCCAGCGCCAGCCGCGCATTGTCCTTGCTGAAGGCCAGGCGCAGGTCGCGCGCGGCGCGCTCCAGCGGCGCGGCCAGCGCGACCCAGTCCACCGCATCGCGCGCATGCGACAGGCCTTCGGCCACGGCATCGCGGGCGATTTCCAGCAGCTGGCTGGTGGAAAGCGTCTCGCCGAAGAACAGCGTGGCGGTCTCGGGCAGCTGGTGGGCCTCGTCGAAGATCACGGTGTTGGCCGCCGGCAGCAGTTCCGCCATGCCGGTGTCGCGCAGCACCACGTCGGCAAAGAACAGGTGATGGTTGACCACCACCACGTCGGCCTGCTGCGCTTCCTTGCGCGCGCGCATCACAAAGCATTCCTTGTAATGCGGGCATTCCGATCCCAGGCAGTTGTCGCGCGTGGAGGTCACCATCTGCCATACCGGCGCGTTCTCGGGCACGGACGCCAGCTCGGCCTTGTCGCCGGTGGAGGTTTCCTTGACGAAGCGGCCGATGTCGCGCAGCCATGCCGCATCCTGGCGCGACGCCAGGCGCCCGTTGGCCTGCGCGCGTTCCAGGTGGTAGTGGCAGACGTAGTTGGCGCGGCCCTTGAGCAGCGCCACCGAGACCGGCACGTTCAGCGCATGGCGCACGGTGGGGATATCGCGCAGGAACAGCTGGTCCTGCAGGTTCTTGGTGCCGGTCGACAGGATCACCTTGCCGCCCCACAGCATCGCCGGCACCAGGTAGGCGTAGGTCTTGCCGGTGCCGGTGCCCGCCTCGACGATGACGGAATCGTTCTGCGCGATCGCGTCGGCGACGGCCTCGGCCATCTTGTGCTGCGAGGCGCGTGGCCGGTAGCCGGGAATGGCCTGGGCCAGCGTGCCGGTATCGGCAAAGATGGTGGCCAGTTCAGCGCCGCGGCTGGCGCCGTCGTCGGCGGGCGCGGCAGGCACGGGCGACCCGGCGTCGGTCAGGCTGACGGCTTCGGACGACTCAGGGGAATCTGGAAGATCGGACAAGGGAGGGGGGATGTTGTATGGGCCGCCGGACAGGGCCGGTGGCAATCGGCCAGCCTGGCGCGGATGCGCTCAGGCCGGCACGTCGGGTTCGAGCTGCAGCTGCAGCAGCGTGATGGCGTCCTTCAGCTTGAGGCGGCGCTTCTTCAGCCGGCGCAGCTGCAGTTCATCATGGACGGCGTCGCTGGCAAGCCGGTCGATCAGGAAATCCAGGTCGCGGTGCTCGATCTGCAACTCCATGATGCGCCGCTCCAGGGTGTTCAGGTTGCTGTCCATCTATGCCTCCGCTGCGCTGTCACGGTACCGGGCCTCAGAAGCCGAACGGGCGCGGCGCCGACGCCTGGCCCTGTTGCTCCTTCGCCTTGGCGCGGCGCTCTTCCAGTTCCTTCTGGCGCTGTTCGAGGTCGCGCTGCTTGGCCTCGTACGTCTTGACGTTCTCCTGCCGCTGGCGGGCCTGCTCGGCGCCCTTCTGCTGGGCCTCCTGCATGCGGGCATCGAAGTCAGACTGCTTCTTTTCGTACGCCTGCGCGTTGGCGGCACGCTGCGGCGCCTCGCCCTGGCGCTGCGCCTCGCGCAGTTGCTGTTCCTGCTGCTTCTTCTGGAAGGCCTCGCGGCTGGACTGTTCACTGGCCGAGCGCTTCGGCTGGCTGGCCTCGAACTCGGCGTTGCGCAGCGCCTGTTCGCGGTCGCGCTCGGCGGCGCGGTGGGCGCGTTCGGCCTCGCCTACCTCCAGTTCGCGCTTGCGCAGCACCTGCAGCTCCTCGCGCTGGACTTCCTTGGCGTTGTTGATGCAGTGGTTGACGAAGAACTTGCCGTAGCACTCACGTTCGGCGGCGGCAAAGCGGTAGTTGGTCCAGGCGCGCGAATCCTCGACGGCCTTGCGTTCGGCGGCAAAGTCGCGCTGGCCGTTGGCGGCGGGCGGCGCGGCGGGCGCGGAAGCCTGGGCGCGCGCCTCGCGCAGCGGCATCAGCACGGCGCATGCAGCCAGGGCCAGTGCAGCCAGGCGGCCGAAGCGGAACAGGGAAGTTTCAGGCACGTTGGCGAAGGTTGGCATGGCCAGGATGGTGGCCTTGGCGGCGGCCGGGCGGGACTTGACGATCATGACCGGATTCTAGCATCCGGGCCGGGCACCGGCCTGCCCCGCCGGCCCGTTCCGGACGTGCGCGGGACGCCGCCCGCCCCGCACCCACAGCGCGCCCCGGCGGATACCTCCCGCGCTTGTGGCAAAATGCCCCGCTTTCGACTGACTGCGTTTTTCGCTGCGCTCTCCGATGTCCAACCTGCCCGCATCCGTCTCGCAAAAGATTGTCTCGCTCATCGCGGCTGAACTGTCCGTGCAGCCCCGCCAGGTGGCCGCGGCCGTGGCGCTGCTCGACGAAGGCGCCACCGTGCCCTTCATCGCCCGCTACCGCAAGGAAGTGACCGGCAACCTGGATGACACGCAGCTGCGCAACCTGGAAGAGCGCCTGCTCTACCTGCGCGACATGGAAGACCGCCGCGCGGCCATCCTCGCGTCGATCCAGGAGCAAGGCAAGCTCACGCCCGAGCTCCAGGCCGCCATCGAGGCCGCCGAAACCAAGCAGACGCTCGAAGACCTCTACCTGCCCTACAAGCCCAAGCGCCGCACCCGCGCCCAGATCGCGCGCGAATGCGGGCTGGAGCCGCTGGCGCAGGCGCTGCTGGCCGATCCCACGCTGGATCCGCAGGCCGAGGCCGCCAAGTACGTCAATGGCAACCCCACCGCCGACGGCGGCGTGCCGGATGTCAAGGCCGCGCTGGACGGCGCGCGCGACATCCTGTCCGAGCAGTTCGGCGAGACCGCGGAACTGCTGGGCAAGCTGCGCGAGCACCTGTGGAACAACGGCGTGGTGGCCTCCACCGTGATGGAAGGCAAGGAAACCGCCGAGGAAGAGAAGTTCCGCGACTACTACAGCTACAGCGAGACCATCCGCACCGTGCCGTCGCACCGCGCGCTGGCGCTGTTCCGCGGCCGCAACGCGGGCGTGCTGATGGTCAAGCTGGGCCTGGGCGAAGAACAGGACGCGATGGTGCCGCACCCGTGCGAAGGCATGATCGCGCGCCATGTCGGCGTCCAGAACCTGGGCCGCCCGGCCGACAAGTGGCTGGGCGACGTATGCCGCTGGTGCTGGCGCGTCAAGGTGCAGCCCCACCTGGAAACCGAACTGCTGACGCAGCTGCGCGAAACCGCGGAGAACGAAGCCATCAAGGTGTTCGGCCGCAACCTGCATGAGCTGCTGCTGGCCGCGCCAGCCGGGCCCAAGTCCGTGATGGGCGTCGACCCGGGCATCCGCACCGGTTGCAAGATCGCCGTGGTGGACAGCACCGGCAAGCTGCTGGACACCGCCACCATCTACCCGCACGAGCCGCGCCGCGACTGGAACGGCTCGCTCGCCACGCTGGCGCGCCTGGCAAAACAGCACAATGTGGCGCTGGTGTCGATCGGCAACGGCACCGCCAGCCGCGAAACCGACAAGCTGGTGCAGGACCTGATGAAGCAGATGCCCGAGCTGAAGCTGACCAAGATCGTGGTCAGCGAGGCCGGCGCTTCGGTGTATTCGGCGTCGGAGCTGGCAGCCAAGGAATTCCCGGACCTGGATGTGTCGCTGCGCGGCGCGGTGTCGATTGCCCGCCGGCTGCAGGATCCGCTGGCGGAACTGGTCAAGATCGATCCCAAGTCGATCGGCGTGGGCCAGTACCAGCATGACGTCAACCAGCGCGAGCTGGCGCGGGCGCTGGACGCCGTGGTCGAAGACTGCGTCAACGCCGTGGGCGTGGACGTCAACACCGCCTCGGCGCCGCTGCTGGCGCGCGTGTCGGGCCTGAACACGGTGCTGGCGCGCAATATCGTCGAGTTCCGCGACGCCAATGGCGCCTTCCCCAACCGCAACGCGCTGAAGCAGGTGCCGCGCCTGGGCGACAAGACCTTCGAGCAGGCGGCCGGCTTCCTGCGCATCAACGACGGCGACAATCCGCTGGACCGCTCCTCGGTGCACCCGGAAGCGTATCCGGTGGTGCAGCGCATCCTGGAACACGTCAAGAAGGGCCTGCGCGATGTGATGGGCAACCGCGACGCGCTGCGCGGCCTGTCGCCGACGCAGTTCACCGACGACTCCTTCGGCCTGCCGACCGTGCGCGACATCCTGACCGAACTGGAAAAGCCGGGCCGCGACCCGCGCCCCGAGTTCAAGACCGCGACCTTCCAGGAAGGTGTGGAAGACGTGAAGGACCTGCAGCCCGGCATGGTGCTGGAAGGCGTGGTCACCAACGTGGCAGCCTTCGGTGCGTTTGTCGATATCGGCGTGCACCAGGACGGCCTGGTCCATATCTCGGCGTTGTCGAACAAGTTCGTCAAGGACGCACACGAGGTGGTCAAGGCTGGCCAGGTGGTCAAGGTCAAGGTGATGGAGGTCGACGTCAAGCGCAACCGCATCGGCCTGTCGATGCGCCTGGACGACGAGCCCGGCCAGGCCGCGGCGCGTGCCGGCGGCGACCGTGGCGATCGCGGCGCCCAGCGCAATGGTGGCAAGGGCTTCGGTGGCGGCCGCCGCGAGCAGGAACCGGCGGGCGCGATGGCCGCGGCCTTCGCCAAGCTCAAGCGCTAAGCCGCAAGCGCATGGCAAGACGCCCCGCACGGGAAGCCGTGCGGGGCGTTTTCGCTTTCAGCCGCCGCGCCCGATCCGCACAGCCAGGCCCTTCCCGGCCCCATCCGAGCGGTTGGCAAACGCAATTTCCAGCCCATGCAGCCGCGCCACGCGCCGCGCGATGGAAATGCCAAGGCCGTGCCCCTGCTCGCGCTGCCCGCTGCCGCCGCGGAAAAAGCGGTCTCCCAGCCGTGCCAGCACGTCCGGCGCCACGCCCGGCCCCTGGTCGCGCACGGTGATGCCGTCAGGCTGGAAATCGACCGTCACCAGCGCACCGGGCGGACTGTAGCGGATGGCGTTGTCGAGCAGGTTGCGCAGCATCAGCGACAGCAGGCTGGTGTCGCCCGCCACCGGCAATGGGGGATGGCCCCGGGCCGGCCATTCCAGCTCGACGTCGACCTGTTTCTGCTGGGCCAGGCCCAGGCAGTCGGACAGCGCCTGCTGCGCCACGGGCAGCCAGTTGACAGGCTGGCGCGAAGGCGGCGCCGAGGCATCCTCCAGCCGGCTCAGTGTCAGCAACTGCGACACCAGCCGGCCGATGCGGTCGATGCCGGATGCCACATTGGCGCGCGCCTGCGCGCGTTCGTCGGCGTCAGGCGAGCGCTCGGCTATCTCCCACTGCGCCTTGAGCGCGGCCAGCGGCGTGCGCATCTCGTGCGCCGCATCGGCGGTCAGGCGCCGTTCGTGTTCGATTGAATCCGATACGCGCGCCAGCAGCCGGTTCATCGCATGCACCAGCGGCACCAGTTCACCGGGCACGGCCTTGAGGCTGAGCGGTCGGCGGTCCTCCGGGGCGCGCCCTTCGATGTCCGAGGACAGCGCCCGCACCGGCGCCAGCGCGCGCCGCATGAACCAGATCAGCAGCCCGATCAGCACCGGCAGCCCCGCGGCCCACGGCAACACCTGCGCGGCGATATAGGACAGGATCAGCTCGTTGCGCTCGCCGATCTGCTGGCCGACACAGACACGCCAGCCGGTGTCGGGGTCGTCGAGGTAGTAGAGCCGCCAGGCCTTCTTGTTGATGGTGATCTCGGTAAAGCCCTTGACGCCGGGGGCGCGTGGCAGCAGGTCGCCCTCGGGATCGATATGCAGCGACTTGCCGTCTGGCAGCCACGCCGCGATGGCCAAATCGCCCAGCCCGGCGTCGCCCTGGTCACCTTCCACCAGCTGCGGCAGCCGCGTGCGCGACGGCGCAGCGGCGACATCGACCAGCGGGACCACCGAATGCATCTGCAGCGCCATGCGCACCATGTCAGTGTCATAGAGCTCATTGATCTCATGCCGGGCCCGCACGTAGGTCAGGCCGATGGTCAGCAGCCACACCACCGGCGCGGCGATCAGCACCGCAAAGATGAGCCGGCGCTGCAACGTCATATGCAATCCTCCGCCGCGCCCAGCGTGTAGCCCGCGCCGCGGAAGGTGCGCACGATCTTCGGATGAATCTTGCGGCGCAGGTGGTGGATATGCACCTCCAGTGCGTTGCTCTCGATGCCGCCCTGCCAGTCATAAAGCTTGTCGCGCAGGAAGTCGCGCGTCAGCAGCCGGTTGGGGTGCGCCAGCAGCAGCTCCAGCAACATGGCTTCGCGGCTGGTCAGTTCCACCGGCTGGCCCTGCCAGTACGCCTGGCGCGCGGCCGGGTGGAATTCCAGCGCGCCGTGCTTCCACACTGGCGACGACAGGCCCGCGGCGCGGCGGGTGACGGCACGCAGCCGTGCCGCCAGCTCATCGAGCGCGATCGGCTTGACCAGGTAGTCGTCGGCGCCGGCGTCAAGGCCGCCGATGCGGCTGTCGATCGCATCGCGCGCGGTCAGCACAATCACCGGGATGCGGCAGCCGCGCGCACGCCAGCGCGCGAGCAGCGACATGCCGTCTTCCCCTGGCAGGCCCAGGTCCAGCACCACGGCATCGTAGTGGACCACGCCGAGTGCATGGTCGGCTTCAGCGCCGGTGCTGAACCAGTCGACCGCATAGTCCAGCAGTTGCAGGCCGCGGCGAAGCCCGTCGCCCAGCATCGGGGCGTCTTCAACGATCAGGATTCTCATTTTTCCGGGCTGGGTTTGTTTATCCTTCCGGTGTTATCCACCAGTCACACGAGTGCGTGCGGCATCGTGCCTGGAACGCATCGTGGCCATTATGTGCGCGCCCGCTTAATCTGCCATTAAGGTTTGCCCATTATTCTCGCCCTCTCCGCGCCAGGACCCAGCCTTAGTCAACGCCGCACCTCCAGCCGGCGTTGTCATGGCCATGCCGCCGGGCCGCGCTGCCTCGCAGCGCCGCCTCAGCACCCTACCCAAGCCACCGCCGCCCTTGCCGTCACACCCGCCTCCAGGCCACGACGTTCCTGCCATGCCTCAACGTCCCAATCGCTCTGCCGCCGTGCGCAGGCTTGACGCCGCCCGGGCCGGCGACCCCGGCCATGCCGCGCGCATCGCCGGCATGCCCGCCCTGACGGTGACGCTGGTGGCGCTGGCGTTCGCGCTGGTCTGGTTCGGCACGCTGGGCGTGCGCCACCTGCTCGGCCCCGACGAAGGCCGCTATGCCGAGATCGCGCGTGAGATGCTGAGCACCGGCGACTGGGTCACCATCCGCTACAACGCGCTGAAGTACTTCGAGAAACCGCCCTTCCATATGTGGGTGACGGCACTGTCGTACGCACTGTTCGGCGTCGGCGAATGGCAGGCAAGGCTGTGCGTGGCGCTGGCCGGCATCGCCGGGCTGGGCATGTCGATGCTGGCCGCGGCACGCTGGTTCGGCGCGCGCGCCGGACTGTTGACGGGTCTGGTGCTGGCGTCCGCACCGATGTGGAACGTCGCCGCGCATTTCAATACGCTGGACATGACGCTGTCCGGCGTCATGGCCTGCGTGCTGGCGTGCATGCTGCTGGCCCAGCATCCGGGCACAACGCCCGCCGCGCGCCGCAACTGGATGCTGGCGTGCTGGGCCGCGATGGGCGTGGCCGTGCTGACCAAGGGGCTGGTCGGCCTGGCGCTGCCCGGCCTGGTGCTGGTGATCTACACCTGCGTGACGCGCGACCTGGCACTGTGGCGAAGGCTGCATGTGCCGGCCGGCATCGTGGTGATGCTGCTGGTGGCAGTGCCGTGGTACTGGCTGGTGGCGCGGCGCAACCCGGAATTCCTGCGCTTTTTCTTTATCCACGAGCACTGGCAGCGCTATACCTCGACCGTGCATGCGCGCAAGGGTGCGCTGTGGTACTTCGTGCCGCTGGTGATCGGTGGCTTCCTGCCATGGCTGGGGCTGGTGCCCGGCATGGTGCGCGCCGTCCGGCAACGTGCCGGCGTCGCCGACGCAAGCAGTTCGCGGCCGTTCCAGCCTGCCCTGATGGCGGCGCTGTGGGCCGCGTCGATTTTCGTCTTCTTCAGCCTGTCCGGATCCAAGCTCCCCGGCTATATCCTGCCGGTGTTCCCGGCGCTTGGGATGCTGGCGGGTGCGGCGCTGGTGCAGACCGGCGAGCGTGCCTGGCGCCGACAGTTGCGGGCGATGCTGGTCGTCGGCGCGATCGGGCTGCTGGCCAGCCCCTACGTGGCCACGCTCGATTCCAACAACATGCCCAACGCGCTGTACCGCGCCTATGCCGTGTGGGCGGCGTTGGCGTTCGCGCTGGTGATGCTGAGCGCCGTGGCGGGCCTGTGGCTGCAGCGCCGGCACGGGCCCATGGCCAGTATTACGGCCTATGCATTCGGGATGCTGCTGGCATTCTCCACCGCCCTGCTCGGCCATGAAACCATCGGCCGCTCGGCGTCGGGCATCGACATGGTGGCGCCGATCGCGCGCGTACTGGAGCCTGGCATGCCGCTCTATGGCGTCGGCATGCTGGACCATACGCTGCCGTTCTACCTGCACCATCCGCTCACCATGGTGGCGCGAGCCGACGAACTAACCTTCGGCACCGAACAGGAGCCGCAGAAATGGCTGCCCACCGTCGATGCCTTCATCGATGCCTGGCTGCACGGTCCGCGCGCCGTCGCGCTGCTGTCGCCGCAGACCTTTGCCGAGCTGAGTGCGCGCGTGCCGATGCATGTGGTCGCGCGCGACTGGCGGCGCGTGGCCGTCGCCAACTTCCCCATCGCTGGCGCGCGCTAGCCGCGCCAGCGAGTTCCGTTTTCCCATGCCATCGTCAAACGCAATGCAAGGCAAGAAAATACTGATCCTCGGCGTCAACGGCTTCATCGGCCACCACCTGACGCGCCGCATCCTGGAAACCACGCCGTGGGAGGTCTACGGCATGGA
>NZ_JBYSYC010000036.1:0-91394 GCF_058782875.1 Cupriavidus sp. FW305-F7
CCAGCCAGCGATCTGCCGATTCAGGCTTTCCATCAGGTCCATCCGGTTCATGCCGTAGTTGCCCGACAATTGCTTTATGAGCCTCCCGGCAAAGCCTCGATACTTCTCCCACGGTATGGTCGTCACAGGCCGCATGCGGCCGCGTGGCCCACGCTTGCGAATGATCCGGTGACCGAGGAAGACAAAGCCGTCGTTCACATGCGTGATATGGGTTTTCTCCATATTCAGCGTGAGCTTCAGCTCGCCTTCAAGGAACCCACGGCATGCTTCGCGTACTGCCTCAGCATGTTCACGGGTTCCCTTGACCACGATCACAAAGTCATCCGCGTACCGACAGTAGGACACTGCTGGCTTCCACTGCCGGCTTTCTCGAACAGCAATGGGTCGCTGTTTGAGGATTGCGAAGTTCCACGCCCACCGATCCTTCCGCACTTTCTTGTTCAGGTAGTTCCGTTCCATCCACGCATCGAATTCATGCAGCATGATGTTGGATAAGAGAGGCGAGATGACACCGCCCTGAGGAACGCCTTCGCTTGCAGCACGAAACAGTTCGCGATCAACACAACCCGCCTTGATGAACTTCCAGAGCAGGGCAAGAAAGCGCTGATCGGCAATCCGCTTGCGAATCCCCTTCATGAGCAGCCGATGATGAACCGTATCAAAGTAGCTTGCGAGGTCGCCCTCGATAACCCAACGTCCCGAAGTACTCTGTTCACCGCTGTCTTGTAGCTGGAGCTTCACCGCGCGGATCGCGTGGTGTACGCTACGGGCAGGCCTGAAGCCATATGAAGCCGGGTGGAAATCGCTCTCCCATATCGGCTCCATCGCCATCAACATTGCCCTTTGCACGATCCGATCCCGCAGGCTCGGTATGCCGAGAGGTCTGAGCTTTCCGTTTGCTTTCGGTATGTACACGCGTCGCGCAGGCAGCGGACTATATGAGCCCGCCAGCAGTTCGTCGCGTATCGTCGCCAGTTCATGCTGGAGATTCGCTTCCATCATGCCCTTGTCGACACCGTCTACACCCGGTGTGCGGGCTCCACTGGAGGCCAGTGTAATGCGAGCCGCTTCGCTCAGCCAATCCCTATTGGCAATCAGTCTCAGGAGTCGATCGAACTTGCGCTCTTTGTTCTCCGTCGACCATGTCGCCAGTTTGCTTTGCGTTTCACTGATTATCAAAGGTCTTCACCTCACTAGGGTCAGCTAGTCAACCAAACAAACCACTTCAACTGCCTCCCTTCGCCATGTGGCCGGCTTTCCCGACCTCGGACTACTATGGAGGCTCCGCCAGTCTGCACATCATCGGGGGCACACTCCCTTGGCATCTGTGCAAACCTTCCCCAGTTCACATGCTGGACTCAGCGCATGGGCGAGGTTGCCTGTCGCAGTCTTTATCCTTGCTTGCCGCAAGTCGTCGCGAGCACCACGATCTAGCTGCGCGCTCCCCGTGGTTCCATCTGTCCGGCATACCTATCCGGTCAGTACTCGTGCCCCCGGGCCATATATGTGCCCGGTAACAGCCCGCGTCCTGCCCATAAAGCGGTGTGGGCAAGGGTGACATTTCAACCCTCAGATGCGTTTCAACAGGTTCGTGTTCCTCAACCGTCCCATGCTCAGCCTAGTGACTCATCTTGGCGTAACCGCTTCGCCGCAAGCCCCATTTCCCACGGACTACGTCACCCTGCCAGTGTCAGCAGGTCACCGCCGCTTCGGCTCACTTCCCCTCGCAGCAGAAGAAGGGCATGCCCCGGTACTGCAATATCAATTCCACCGGGTTCTGCATTCCAAACATGCTCAAGCAGCGTCACCCCCAAACGGGCGGGCTACGCTGGCTGGGCGTACGGTAGGTCATGTCCCAGCACCACAGTTGGCGCGGCCCCGTGGCCACGTGCGTGGTGGGTGGGCGGCTTTGGCGCGGTGCCTTGGCGCGTCCTCGATGCCGGGTCTGCCCATGGGCGCGCAGCACCCGACCAAAGCTCGATTCGCTGGCCAGGTAGACACCCTAATCGGCCAGCATGGGCACGATGCGCGCCGGCGGCATGTCCGCGAAGCGCGGCTCATTGGCAACCGCCAGAATGCGTTCGCGCTCCTCGATGGTCAGCGCATGCGCGGGCGTGGGACGCTCTGCCCCGGGGCGGCGGTCTCCGACCACCAAGCCATCGTGGGCCTTCCAGCATTGCAGAGTGCGCACGGTTATGCCAGCGACCTCGCACGCCTGGCGCAGGCGAGCGCCGCCTGCGTGAGCGGTTTCGATATGGCGGACCATCGTGTGGCGATCTTCCAGGCCGATCATGCGTCCTCGTCCTTGTCCTTCGGGAAGATCCCCTCTAGCTTCTTTGAGAGTATCAACAAGGCGGCGGCTTCGGCCAGGGCCTTCTCCTTGCGGCGCAGCTCGCGCTCGAGTTCCTTGATGCGGCGCCGATCGGCCTTTGTCTCACGATGGGTGGCGCGCGCATCCTCGGGCTCAGCCAGTGCCTGCGTGGCGGCAGTGCGCCACTGCTCCAACTCCTGCGGATACACACTGTTCTCACGGCACCAGGCGTTCTTGCTGGCCTCGTCCATCGCAGCCGTCGCCAGCACCGCCTCAAACCTGGCCGCCGCTGTTCATCCCTCTCGCGAGCGGGCATGGACATAGCGTCCGCACGCCAGCGCTCCAGCGTGGCCACTGCCACACCCAATTCCCTTGAAACCGCTTCCACGGCCGCACTCTCCGGCGGTAACAACCGTGCTACCGCTCCGTCCTAGCGAGCCACTTCTATCCCTTATCGCCCCCAAGGGTTCAAATTCTATTGGGGCGACATCTACTCTGCCGCGGGGGGACGCCAGCGTCACGAGCATCCTGACCACGCGCGCAGCGGCCCCCCCTTGTTTGCGAGTCTGGCGGGAGCGCAACGGCAGTAGCCGGCCAGTTTGAGACATGGCGGCGCACCGATTGAATGTCGCATATAGGTGATAGCTGGCAGAGCGAGACCGGCGTTAAGTGCTGGCTCAGAGAAGGTATTGCGACCTATCATGCACGCGCGTTGCATTGCCGGGTCTCAAAAAGATGTCCCGGCAAAGCCGGGACATTTGCACACTTCAATTAATCTGCGAAATCGGTGGCTTCGGACGAGCCCCTCCAAGCGTCGAGATCCTTTGCGACAGCGCTCGCCTTCGCCGCCGCGAGTTCGTTGGCGATTTTACCTGCGAACAGATGCAGCGGCGCCGATTCAACGCTGGCAGCCTGAATGATCAGGAGTGCGAGCTTGTCAGGATCGCCAGCTTGGTGGCCGTGCAGGGTGTCGAGATGCAAGTCAAGCGAAGCCTTGGCCTCCGAGTAATCGTCGATCTGCCGCTTCGCCACTGCCAGCGCACCGCTCGACAGGAAGTCGGTGCGCACCGGGCCGGGATACACCACCGTCGCGCGAATACCCAGTTCGGCGACTTCCACCGCGAGGGATTCCGTCAGACCCGACAGCGCGAACTTGCTTGAGACGTAGCTGCCCCAACCCGCATATCCGCCGTGGTAGCCAACGATGGACGAGATATTGATGATGTGCCCGCTGCGCTGGCGGCGAAGATGCGGCAGCGCATGCCGCAGGACGGCCATCGGCGCGAAGAAGTTGACCTCGAAATTCCGGCGAAGCTCGTCATCCGACAATGCCTCGACAGTGCCTTGCTGAGCGTAGCCAGCATTGTTCACGACCACGTCGATAGCGCCGAAGCATTGCGCGGTCTTCTCGATTGCCTCCCGGACGCTTCGATCGTTGGTTAGATCTACCTCCAGCGGAAGAAATCGATCGGACGCCTGGCCGAACAACTCCGTCAGCGATGCTGCGGTGCGCGAGGTTGCAGCCACCCGGTGGCCTTGCTCAAGCAGATGGGTGACGAGCTTCTGGCCAACGCCTTTCGACGCGCCAGTGATAAACCAGGTACGGGATACTGATTTCATGTTGAACATCCTTGAGTTACTGTAAGTTGGGCTTTGGATAGATTCTTGTCTTCAGGGCAGCGCGACGCTCATGCCGCCATCGGCCATCACGACGGCACCGACGATGAAACTGGCCTTTTCCGATGCCAGGAAGGCAATCACCTCGGCGATTTCGTTCGGCTGGGCCGCGCGGCGGATCGGCGCCTTCTTGCCATGCTCGGCCAGGAACGCCTGACCGTCGGCGTGGATGTGGTTGGTGATATTGGTGATGACGTCACCGGAGCCCACCGCATTGACGCGGATGCCATGTTCGATGGCTTCGAGCGACAACGCGCGTGTCAACTGCGCCAGCGCGCCCTTTGAGGCCGCGTAGGCCGCAATCAGCGGGAATGCCTGATAGCAGGCGTATGAACCCACATTGACTATGGCGCCAGTCTTTGCCGGCTCCATCGCGCGCATGGCTTCTCGCGAGAACAGGAACGCACCCGTGGCGTTGACGGCCTGGATGCTGTTCCAGTCTTCGAGCGACATGTCCACGACGGGCTTGTTGATGATGATCGCGGCGTTGTTGACGAGAATGTCGACCTTGCCGAACCGGTCGATCGCAGTCGCCACGGCTTGCACGGCGCTTTCCTCGCGTGCCACGTCTGCGACGAGGGGGACGATGCCGGGGCGGGCCAGGGCTTCGACGTTGGCGCTGCGTCCAACGGCGATCACATTTGCGCCCTCGGCATGCAGCAGTTCCGTAGTGGCCAGGCCAATGCCGCTGGCCGCGCCGGTAACGATGGCGACCTTGCCTGCGAAGGCGCCGGCTTCTCGATTGCGTGATGTCATGATGGTTTCCTGGATCGGGTTGCGTGACAGGTGCCCGGCGTTCAGAACGGGCTGGCGGTGGGCCGTACGACGATTTCGCTGACGTCGACATCGGCCGGCTGCTCCACGGCGTAGGCGATGGCGCGGGCGATGGCGTCGGGCGTGATGGCAATGCGGCGGAATTCCTGCATTGCCGAGCGTGCGGTGCCGTCGGAAATCGAATCGGCCAGTTCGGACTCCACCACGCCCGGGCAGATCACCGTCACGCGGATCTTGTCGGTCTCCTGGCGCAGCCCGTCGGAAATGGCGCGCACCGCATACTTGGTGGCGCAGTAGACGGCTGCAGTCGGCGATACGGACAGGCCGCCGATCGAGGAGATATTGATGATCTGGCCCTGGCCTTGCTGCTCCATGGTCGGCAGGACGGCGGCGATGCCGTGCAGGACGCCACGGATGTTCACGTCGATCATGCGGTTCCACTCGGTGACCTTCAGCGCGTTCAGCGGCGACAGCGGCATCACGCCCGCATTGTTGATGAGCACGTCGATACGGCCGAAGGCATCGAGCGCAAAGCGTGCAAAGGCCGCGACGTCATCGGCCGAAGTGACGTCGAGTTCGCGATAGCGCACGATGCCGCCGGCTGCCTGCAGCGATTCCGTCAGTTCGACGAGCCTGTCGGTGCGCCGCGCGCCGATCACAAGCCGATGGCCCTGCGCAGCGAGCAAACGGGCGGCGCCCTCGCCAATGCCGCTGCTGGCGCCGGTGATCAGGATGACCTTCGATTCGGTAGATGGGATTGCCATCTTGCATACTCCTATTGTCGGTTGGGATTTGGCCGCGTCTGTCCGCTGATTGCCCGCAGAACATGCCGTGCCGGTTTCGGCCTGAAATGAAGCGGTACGTGTTCGTCGGCCGGTGAATGAATGGTAGGGAAGACGACCCCGGAGGCGAATACACGGAGCGATGCCGTTATTGCCTATTCCTATTGATCGGGGTGGCGCGTGCGGCGGGGGATGGCTACAATGTCGTCTATCGCGACTACAGGAGAGTGCGGTGTCGATCAACCGCAATTCCGCTTCCGTCCGGATGGTCCGGCTGCTGGAAAGACTGGCGCCCAACGAGGGTTACACGCAGTCGGCACTCGACAGCGTGCGGCTGATGCGTTCGGATCGCCCGCTCGGGCGCACGCCGGTGCTGTACGAGCCGAGCATCGTGATTGTTTGCCAGGGGCGCAAGCTCGGATTTCTGGGCAACGAGGTCTATGTCTACGACGCGCAGCATTACCTCGTGCTGTCCGTCCCCCTACCGTTCTCGACGGAAACGCAGGCCTCGCCAGAGGAGCCGATGCTTGCGGTATCGATCCGGCTGGACCTGATCGAACTGAGCGACCTGATCACGCAGATCGGTGCGGCCGGGCAGCATTCCGAAGCGCCGCCCGCCGGCATCGTCTCCACACCGCTGGACGGCGACCTAGCGGGCGCGACGATACGGTTGCTGGAAGCATTGACGGTGCCGCTCGATGCGCAGGTACTGGGTCCGGCGATCGTGCGCGAGATCTGCTATCGCGTGCTCACAGGCGAGCAGGGCGCGGCGATGCGCGCCGCACTGGCGCATCACGGCCGCTTCGGACGCGTGGCGCGGGCACTCAAGCGCATTCACACCGAATATGCAACGCCGCTCAACGTCGCGCGTCTTGCCGAGGAAGCGGGCATGAGCGTGCCGGCGTTTCACGCCAACTTTCGCACCGTGACGCAGACATCGCCGATTCAGTACATCAAGTCCACCCGCCTTCATCAGGCGCGCCTCATGATGATCCGCGACGGCGTGACCGCGGCGGCGGCAGCGGGACGCGTCGGCTACGAAAGCGCGTCCCAGTTCAGCCGGGAGTTCAAGCGTCTGTTTGGCCGGACGCCGGTCGAGGAAGTGCGCGACATGCGCGAATCGTTCACGCTCTCGCCGGCGGTCCGCTTCGGTACCTAGGCGCTCGCTAAGCGGCCACGTCCAGAACCACCTTCCCCCGTACGTGGCCGCCCATGCTCCTTGCAAGGGCTTTGCTTGCCTCTGGAAGGGAAAAGACCGAATCGACGTGTGTGCGCAGCTCGCCAGAGGCATGGAGCACGCCCAGCGCGGCAAGCAGCGGCCCATCGGCGCGGGTCGCGAAATGTCTGCCGGTTGCCTGTGCCTGGTTGCCGGCACGCTCGGCATCCGGCTTGCTGACGGTGGAGACCAGAATGCCGCCGCGCTTCAGCACCGACCACGATCTCGCCTGTGTTTTGCCGCCGATGAGGTCGAGCACCAGGTCGACTTGGGAGACTTGCTCCGCAAAATCCTGCGCGCGGTAGTCGATGAACTCCGCCGCACCGAGGCTTTGCACGTACTCCCGATTGCCAGCCGAAGCGGTGCCGATGACGTGCGCGCCGGCCAGTTTCGCCAGTTGCACTGCCGCACTCCCCACGCTGCCCGCCGCGGCATGGATTAGGACCTTTTGACCCGACTGCAACGCACCGTGTTCGTGCAGCGCCTGCCAGGCCGTCAGCGTCGCTGCGGGCAGCGCGGCCGCCTCGGCGAAGCTCAGCCGCCCTGGCTTGCGCGCCAGGCGGTTGGCATCCACCACAATCCGGGTGGCATAGGCGCCGACGATGCCGATGAATCCCATGACCTCATCCCCCGGTGCCAGCGTGGTGACGTTGCGCCCTACGGCGACAACGGTGCCGGCGGCATCCACGCCGGGCGTGAAAGGCAAGGGAAGCGGGATGAACGCCTTCATGGCGCCACTGACGATTTTCCAGTCGATCGGATTCACCCCGGCAGCGGCGACATCGATCAGGACCTCGTCATCGCCGGGAACGGGATCATCCAGTTCGGCCAGGGTCATGGCGTCCGGGCTGCCATAGGCAGCAACACGTATGGCTTTCATCAGATGCTCCTCGAAGGGACGCCCACAATCGGGGCGTCAAGGGCAAGCGCGGCCTGTACCGGATCGAAATACTCCCGCAAATGGGCGATCCGTCCGTCACGCGCGGTCAGGAATACGACGTACTCTTGCCGGTAGGTCCGCCCAGTTGCAGAAATCAGCCCTTCGGCCCGCACGCGCGCGATGGCATGTTGGGGGTCGTCGGTGGCGGTGACCACCGCACGGAGAAGCGGAAATTCTTGACCGCGCCCACGAACCAGCTCACATGCCGTAGCACGGACTCCCGGCCGTCAAGCTGCAACGGATGGCCAAGGCTCGTTGCATAGGGCAGATCCCACACGATGTCGTCATCAATCAATTCCTGCCAATGCTGGTTGTCGTCAACCAGCCACTGGAGGTGTCGCTGCAAAAGCTCTGTTGCGATGGTCATGATGCGTTTTCCCATTTTTGGTGTCAGGCGTCAGGCAATGACCCGCTCGGCCGGCGCGCGACGGTTGTCCAGGCTGAACGCGCCGGCGCCGAACGCCACGACCTGCAGCAGGCCTCCGGCCATGGCGACGTTCTTCAGGAAATGGAACATCTGGTTCTGGTCCGCCAGCGCATGGTGGAAGATCAGCGCGGTCACCACGGCGTAGGCCGCCAACAGCAGCGCAACCAGGCGAGTCCGATAGCCGACCACCAGTAGCACGGCGCCAGCCAGTTCCAGTACCAGTGCGCCCAGCAAGCCGAGCGCAGGTGCGGGCAGGCCCAGCGACCCGATGTACGCCATCGTGGCGCCAGGCGCCATCAGCTTGCCGATGCCGCTGATGAGGAAGATGGCAGCGATGAGAGTGCGGCCGATGGCGGGAATTGCGGGGTGGGTGAGGTTCGAGTTCATGTTCGTCATCCTTTTCAAAGAGTGGATGTCCGAAGATTAGAGACTTGACACCTATCCATGAAGCCTATATTTCTAGATGACATCCATCTATCTGTTAGATACATTCTCGACGCCGTCTCGTTGGACCAGCTCCGCACATTTATCGCCGCCGCCGACGAAGGCAGCTTTTCCGCTGCGGGCCGCAAACTCAGGCGAGCGCAGTCGGTCGTCAGCCATACGCTGGCCAATCTGGAGGGGCAGATCGGCGTTCAGCTCTTCGATCGCAACGGCCGCTACCCCCGGCTGACCGAGGAAGGCACTGCGCTGCTGGCGCAGGCTCGCCTAGTGGTGAGCGGCATGGACGCATTCAAATCGAGAGCGCGAGCGATTGCCGACGGATTGGAGCCCGAGCTGTCGGTCGTCGTGGACGTCATGTATCCAATGGCCTCGTTGACCGATGCCGTCGGCGCATTCCGAAAGGAATTTCCCCACACACCTCAGCGGCTCTACGTCGAGGCACTTGGTGCCGTCATGCAACCTGTACTTGGGCTGGCTTGCCGGCTCGGAATGAGCGGCTCGATGCCGGCGGTTCCGGAGGTTCTGGAGGCGGAGAAGCTGTTGGATGTACCCATGATCACGGTCGCTGCCCCGTCACACCCATTGGTGTCCCACAAGGGACTCATCCGGCCACGCGATTTGAAGGACCATGTGCAATTGGCGCTCACCGACCGCACGACGCTAACCGAAGGTACGACGTTCGGCGTCTTCTCTCCGCAGATCTGGCGGCTTGCCGATCTGGGCGCCAAGCATGCGTTTTTGCGTGCCGGCTTCGGATGGGGTCATATGCAGGTGGCAATGGTCCAGGCCGACCTGGATGCCCGCACCCTTGTTCCCTTGCGGATCGAGGTTTTTCAACCGCATACGCCGCCGATTGCCATGTTTGCGGATTATCGGCAAGACACACCGCCCGGCCCTGCGGGTCGATGGTTTCTCAAACGGCTTAAGGGCGCGCGTGGCACGAGCGAACGCTGACTGCCTCGATTACTCCTAGGTGTCTCCTTCCCATCCAGTTTTGGTCGGATACAGGGCCGACACGACTGGCCGATACGGGTCGCGAAAAGCCTATCGGAGGCGGCGATGCCACGTGACGAGATAATTCCGTGAACGTGAAATTATGGATTGAGTACCGCTCATCAGCCTCTGTCGCATGCCAAACCGGGCGGTGGATCAGGTTTCCCAGTCCGGTCACCTTGGAACCGGGCTTCTGGTGACACGTCTCAACGCGGTCGCTTCGTCTCGGAGAAAAATGGATGCAGACCGCCTCGACGCCACCACAAGCAGGGTCTGCAAGAGTTTTCGTAAGGGTTTATACTACGTCCGTCTCCTCCCTTTCTCCTTAAGAGATTCGTGCCCGCCCTTGCAGCGGGCTTTTCTTTTTCGCTTGGTCTAGGTCTTCGCCCAACCACCGGCACGTGGTGGCGTCTGGACGGGCGCAGGGAATCTGCTGGCATTGCCTGTAGGGACGCTAGCGGAAAGTAACCAGGTGGGAATGATGCTAGCCCAAAATCCTGCGTCCCTTCCGGAAGCAAACGGCCGCCGGCGCCACACCAGCAGAGAGTGAACGGCCGGCAGTATCGAGGTTCGCCGAACTCAGGATTCCCGACAACGCGCACGCGGCCGCGTGTCAGCCTCTACAGCCAAACTGTGTTCATTCTGCAGACAATCGTGCATCGTCTCGCAGCGAATCAACATTATTGTCGCGGGTTCCTCATCCGCATCGGCTACGTCCGCCTCTGCGGCGCTGCGCAGATATACTCGCCGGGAGGCAATGGCGACGACCACAATGATGGCGCCGACGCAGAAGGCCCGGGCCAAGAATTGAAGGTGTCGCGCCATGGAAATTGCCAGATAGCAGGAGTAATTTGATGGCGAGACTACACCAGGATGTCGCGGCGTGATGCTACGCCGTTGCAGGATTGACAGCGCCTCCATTTCGCCATAGCGAGGCGCGGCCGCCGCCTGTGACACCACACCGGGCCTGAGGAGATGCCAAAGACGATTGCGCCCCTACCTCGCGGCCATTACTGGGCCACGCCGCACACGCCCTTTCCGCTGGACGGTCCGACGGCCACGCCGAAGTCTTCCCTGGCGCCCACTGCGTCAGCGACGGAAAATGGGTCACTTTCAACAAGGACGGGGAAGAAGTCTGGGCGTGCAATGCCGTGCATGCCGCTGCGCATTTCGACTTTTCTACCGAGTCGAACGCTTGCGCGTCGACGGCCGACTGAGGTGCCGGCGGCGCGCACCCTGCCCTTCTCTCCCAATCAAACAACACCCCAGCAACCAGCAAAATTTCGCTCTACGGGCGTTACGTGCAAAAGTACGCGTCTAAGCCTCAGCCCTCTAGGCCTGCGCCCTTCGTACGAAGCTCACCGGAATCAGGTCTCCGCCGCAGGCTCCTGACGCTTACGAATCCACTCGGCAAACGCCTCGTCTTCGATTCGGTAGTCGCCCATGGCAAGACGGGTCACGACGTTATCGGCCAGCAAACGGCGCAGTGCATGGGCCGTGGTGTTCCTGGTGGCGGGCTTGCCAAGCATGGTACCGAGCTTTTCCAGTGTGGCGCTGGAGTGCAAGTCAGACTCACCGCGTGCCAGCAGATATAGAATCGCTCGGTCGGCAGGCTTAAGCTTGCGCCAGTGAGCGAGCGAGTGTTCGTCTGAGAACACTGAAGCCTTTGTGTAGGCAAGCGCTGCGACGTCTCCCTGCGGTTGATAAAGCATGTACCTTTCGATAAACCGCTTGAAGAACTCCGGGGTAC
The DNA here is from genome assembly GCF_058782875.1 of Cupriavidus sp. FW305-F7. NCBI lineage: Bacteria > Pseudomonadati > Pseudomonadota > Betaproteobacteria > Burkholderiales > Burkholderiaceae > Cupriavidus > Cupriavidus sp. FW305-F7. The sequence continues at coordinate 11,315 of NZ_JBYSYC010000036.1, forward strand.
GATGCAGTTCGTCGAACGCGCGCATACCCTGCCCCAGCGTTAGCTTCTGGCGCGCCATGGTGTTCAGGAGCTTAACTGTGAAGGCAACGAACTCGTCGCCAAGCAAGGGAAACGGCTCGAGAGGGGCCCAGTTGAAGAACGGCTCCGAAGCTCTCGCAAACATGGCGCGAAGGGTCGTCTCGGAACTGCCGGCGAAAATAACTTTGACGCGGTCCTTCCGGATATCGAGCGCCGCGCGCAGGGCGTGAGCAAAATCGCTGTGGTCCGCACCAGCCAGAACCTGGGCTTCATCAATAACGAGGAGCAGTGGTTTTTTGGTGCGGTCAAGCTGCTTTAGTACTTCGTGCAGCGCCGCAGTCCTGTCCAGGCCAGCTTTTTCCAGTTCGGCTTCCAATGAGCCTTCGAACCCACCCGGAATCTTCGCGCTGGCTTTCATCTTTTTGACCGGTGTGCGAAGTCTGGACAACATTGCGGCAGCTCCCTTGGGTTCGAGTGCGTCGCTAAGCGCAGCCACAAGGGCAGTTTCAGGCGAGGTACGGTTATCCCAAAGGTTTGTGTACGCTGTGAGGTAACCATGCTCAACGGCGGACGGCATCAGATCACGGCGCAGAAACTCGGTCTTGCCCATGCGACGGCGAGCGAACAGTCCGCGGGCTGCGGATAGTTTCAAGTCAAAAGCATGCAGATACGCGTTCGCCAGCTCAGGGCGGCCAAAGTGCCAGGGATCAGGCAATGCTTTCTCATGAGTTCTCATGAGTTACGAGAGTTCTCAAAATTATTGAGAAGTTATGATACAAGCCCCTCAGCATCGCGTAAAGGGATAACGTGCGCGCGCGGACTCTCTTGCACTGCTGGCTGATGGCGCCAGTGTAGGTGCGCCCAGGTGGGGTGGGTATACCCATCGTGTGTAGCTCGCGACTAAATCTAGAGAGATTGTGGCGCGATAGACACCTGTCTTCGGAAGACCGAGGCTAAGGCCCTGTTATCGGACCTTATGTTCGCCCTCAATTAAGCGAGCCGATGGTATCGGTAGGCCATGGCGGACTGACCTCCTGCTTTCTGCCAACCGGCCTGCACCGGACTAAGCGTTCCCTGGCAGAAGCCGCATACGCGCCATTGTCACCGCCGGCTGCGCTTCGCTAGCGGACGGCGCTTGCCGGCCAGGAAGCGTCATCCGCCCATACCTCCAACCAGACGTTCAGAACGTCTCATCCGCTCCACGAACGGTCACTGGACTTCGAAATCGGCGGGCGACTACCCATTGCCGACGTTAGTCCCTTCGACCCCGTCGGCGCAGTTTGGCGTCGCGGGGGCCCGGATCAGATACTGCTTAAGTTTGTCTCGATGCTCAGAGACCAAGTCCTGAAGGATTAACTTTGCTGAGCGAAGGCAGCCTGACCTCAATCCTGGAGCGGCTCCAGCAACTCGCTAAAGCGATAGAACTATGTAGATTCGCGCCAGCCATAGATTACTCATTTCCGATTAACGCATCCGGAGCAGTGTCGTCTAGTGACTGCCATAGGTCCTGCAGTGTTGAGTTGGCGTTGGAAATCGCACGGTAACACCTGATCTCCAACTGGGCCGTCCAGTCGTCGTCGCCCGCTGGAACCAGACGCCCCGCGTTCATCTCCTCAGCAACCGCGCTTACTGGTAGCCACGCGATTCCATATCGCTCGACTACCATCTTCATCAACAACATCGCCATGTCCGCCTCGTAGCAACTACGCAGATGGTATGGAGCGCCGGCACTGCTCAAAATCATATCCACCACACGGCCCATAAAGGTCGTGGCCGTGTACGCGAGATATGGAAGCGGAGCATCTGGCGAGCCAGGCAGCGGAAATAGCGGTCCCCCTCGATCATCGGGTGCGGATACGGGAATGAAGTCCTCATGGCCCAGTGTGAGGCTCACAAACTTGTCCCGGTCGAGCTGGATTGGCGCTAGCGGATGGTGGTAGCCGATCATCAAGTCGCAACTGCCCTCTGCGAGCGCCACGACCGCATCATGAACGTTGGCCGCCACGACCCGCGCGTTGAAGTCGCCTGTTTGCTGGTGAAACTGCTTCAGCCATTTTGGCAAGAATGTCAGCGACAGCGTATGGCCAGCGGTAATCTGGATAGACCGGCCTGGCATCCGGGCCTCCAGACGCAATTCGGACCGCAGGTCCGTCAACGCGCCAACTGATTCCTTGCTTTGCTCACAGAACCGACGGCCGGCAGGTGTCAGCTCGATCGGGTAGGTGCCACGGTCCACCAGTTCAACGCCGACCCAATCTTCAAGTGACTTCACCCGACGGGATAGGGCCGACTGCGTAACAAATCGGAGCTCTGAAGCCCTGGAGAAGCTTCGAGTTTGCTCAATCGCCAAGAGGTCTTCTATCCACTTTAATTGCATATGACGTCTCCGCAATTCCGCAGGTCACCGCTCCAGGAAGACAAATTTGCCTCGTGGTAAACCCTGATAAATTTCACAAATTTCACTATGAGTGTCTTATACGCCACAAAAACTCACGAAATTGATGGCGTATGGCGCATATTTAATAACTATTCTGATACGGAATAGTTTGATCATACATCCTCATCAAGTGGATTCCCTTGCGCTCCTAGAATCCGATTGCGCAATCACGGCGCATTGATGAGGGATGCGATGGCTATTCAAGAAAATTTCAACGGAACCCGGCGCGAGCATGACTTGCTTGGCTACCGCGAGGTGCCGGCGGACGCGTACTACGGCATTCACACGCTGAGAGCGCTGGAAAACTTTCCGATTTCTGGCGACCCAATTTCGAAGTACCCAGAGCTGATTGTCGCCCTGGTCGATATCAAGGAGGCGGCAGCGCTGGCAAACTGCGAACTGGATCTGCTGGATGAGAAGCGCTGCAGCGCAATCGTCGAGGCATGCAGAGCCATTCGCGCCGGCCAGCACGCAGACCAGTTCGCCGTAGACCTTATCCAGGGCGGCGCCGGTACGTCGACCAACATGAATGCCAATGAGGTCGTGTGTAACAAGGCGCTGGAAGTCTTGGGGCAGAAGCGCGGCGAATACGACGTGCTTCACCCGAACGAACACGTCAATATGAGTCAATCGACCAACGACGTGTACCCGACGGCGTTGAAGATTGCCACCTATCGCAGCGTGCTGCGCCTGCTGGACCAGATGGCACTCCTCGAGTCCGCTTTCGAGCGCAAGTCGGTCGAGTTCCGCGACATGCTCAAGGTAGGACGTACGCAGCTACAGGATGCCGTCCCAATGACCCTTGGGCAAGAGTTCGGCACGTACGCTGTCATGCTCAACGAGGACCGTCAGCGCTTGGGAGAAGCACTACCTTTGATCAGCGAGATGAACCTCGGGGCCACCGCTATCGGGACCGGCATCAACGCCCATCCGGACTATGCCGTCCTCGTGCGCAAGCACCTGTGCACCGTGAGCGGCTTGCCTCTTCATACTGCGCCCTACCTCATTGAAGCAACACAGGACTGCGGGTCCTTCGTGCAGCTCTCGGGCGTACTCAAGCGTATTGCCGTCAAGCTTTCCAAGGTATGCAACGACCTGCGACTTCTATCCAGTGGACCGCGTTCAGGCCTGGGTGAAATCAACCTGCCTCCGGTGCAGGCTGGCTCGAGCATCATGCCTGGGAAGGTGAATCCTGTGATCCCAGAAGTCGTGAACCAAGTGGCCTTTGAGGTCATCGGCAACGACATGACGATCACCATGGCTGCCGAAGCAGGCCAACTGCAGCTCAATGCGTTTGAGCCGGTCATAGCCTATTCGCTGTTCCGAAGCATCAGCCACCTGACGCAAGCCTGCGCCACGCTCGAAGAGAAATGCGTGCGCGGCATTACGGCGAACCGCGAACACATGCGCGACATGCTGGACCGCTCCATCGTGCTGGTAACCGCGTTAAACCCCTACATTGGATACGCCAACTCCACCGAGGTCGCGAGAGAAGCGCTGGAAACCGGGCGGAAAGTAGCTGACATCGTCCTGGAGCGAGGTTTGCTCTCCCCGGACACCCTAAGCGAGATTCTACGGCCGGAAGTCCTGACGTCGCCTCGCGCGCCGATTGCTTTCAATAAATAAAACGCCGGCATCAACGAGATTCCGAGCACACCATTTGTAGGTGGAGGACACAATGAACACGAAACGACTGACCACCCATATCGTGGTCGCAATGGTCGCTGGCATTGCCGTTGGATGGCTGTGCCACACCTTGGCGAAGGACGCTCAGGCCGCCAAAGACATGGCCGGCTACTTTGGCATCGTCACCGATATTTTTCTGCGTATGATCAAGATGATCATCGCGCCGCTGGTTTTCGCCACCCTGGTAGGCGGGCTGGCGAGCATGTCGGACGGTGGTGCCGTTGGCCGAATCGGTCTAAGGGCCATGATCTGGTTCGTCTCTGCATCGGCCATCTCGCTGGCGCTCGGCATGCTTCTGGTCAATCTGTTCCAACCAGGAGCGCATCTCAATCTTGCCCTGCCCGAAGCCGGTGCCGCAGCAACCAACCTCAAGGTCGGAGACTTTAGCCTGAAGGGTTTCATCACCCATGTGTTCCCAAAGAGCATCTTTGAAGCCATGGCGAACAACGAGATCCTGCAGATTCTCGTGTTCTCCCTGTTCTTTGGCTCGGCTCTGGCATTTGTAAGGGGTAGCGGCAAGTCGACTATCGTCAATGCGATTGAGGAACTGACCAAGGTCATGTTTCGCATCACGGATTACGTAATGCGCTTTGCTCCGGTCGGCGTCTTTGCGGCGATGGCGGCATCCATCACAGTGGAAGGCATCGGTGTCCTGGTCAGCTACGGCAAGCTGATTGGCGAGTTCTACCTTGGGCTCGCCATTCTGTGGGCCATCCTCTTCGGCGTAGGCTTTCTGTTCCTTGGCCGCAGCACGGGACAACTCGCCAAACTCATTCGTGAGCCCATCCTTCTGGCCTTTTCCACCGCGAGCAGTGAATCCGCATATCCCAAGACCATCACGGCTCTCGAACGCTTCGGCGTATCCAAGCGCGTCTCGAGCTTTGTCCTGCCTCTGGGATACTCGTTCAACCTAGACGGCTCGATGATGTACCAGGCGTTCGCGGTGATGTTCATCGCCCAAGCGTACAACATCGAACTGACGCTAATGCAACAACTGACCATTCTTCTGGTCCTGATGGTGACGAGCAAAGGAATGGCCGGCGTTGCTCGTGCGTCGCTCGTGGTTGTTGCGGCGACCCTGCCCATGTTCCATCTTCCGGAAGCAGGTCTGCTACTCATTATTGGCATCGACCAGTTCTTTGACATGGGCAGAACGGCCACCAACGTCGTGGGCAACAGTGTCGCCACGGCCGTAGTCGCCAAACTTGAGAACGAAGCGTCACCTGCGACAGACGAGGCAGACGATGTTGTCGCAGCAGATGGCGCCCTCTCGATTCAAGCGACCAACCGGGCATCCATCAGCTAATCTTGAAGAGGCCATACGGAATTCAGCCTCGGTAACGAACCCATTGAAGCAACTATGCAAGACCTTACCTTCGGAATCATCGGCGGCCTCGGGACGCTTGCCGGGGCTGATCTGTTCCTCAAACTCGTAAAGAGCCGTGCGGTTATGGCCGACCAGGGTCGTTACCACTTCCTGTTCGAGCAGCATCCGTTTCGCGATGTAGCAGTGCCGCTCACACGCGACGCCAGTATGACCGGGCGGAAGCTCTATGTCTTCAAGACCTGCCAGTCCTTCGAAAGCAGGAAGGTGGATGCTGTGCTGATGCCTTGCTTCGCCTCGCACACGTTTCGCGAAGAGCTTCAAGCGGAGTTATCCGTACGCATCGTGAACATGATGGATGCACTGGGGCAAGCGCTAAGCGACGCGCTTCCCGATGGGGGGCGAATTGGTGTCTTGGCCTCGGATTATGTTCGGCACGCTAATCTCTTCGAGGAGCAGTTCGGGCCGCGCTATGAGATCGTCTATCCGACCGTAGCAACACAGGCCACCCTCATGCAAGCAGTGTACGGCGTCGACGGCATCAAGGCTGGTAACACCGAAGGCCTCGGTCTGGAGCACATCCATCAGGCATGCCAGGAGTTGGTCGATTCCGGAGCCCTTTTGATTGTTCCGGGAATGACGGAACTTTCCCTGGTCACCCCGGCACTCCAGAGGCGTGGCATCGCCATCGTCGATGTGAACCAGGTCTATGCCGACTATGCAACGTCGCTGGCAGATGGGCAGGTCAATCTCGCGTTCAAGCTCGGCATCGTCGGTGGCGTAGGTCCGGCCGCAACCGTGGACTTCATGGGTAAGGTCGTGAAGAACACGACCGCCGCTAAGGACCAAGACCACATCAAGATGGTCGTCGAGCAGAACCCCCAGATACCGGACCGAACTGCCAATCTGCTTCGGCATGAGGCTGACCCGACCGTTGCTCTCTATGCGACCTGCAAGCGCCTGGAGTCAGAAGGGGCGAATGCCATTGCGATACCCTGCAATACCGCGCATGCGTATGTTGAACGCATCCAGCCGCATCTGTCCGTCCCGATTGTGAACATGCTGACCGAAACAGTCAGGCAAATCGTGGACAAGTACGGAAAGGGAGCAAAGGTTGGCCTCCTGGCCACCTCCGGCACCGTGGAGAGCCGCGTCTATCATGAGGCCGCGGTTGGACAACTGGAACTGATTACACCTGACCCTGAATTTCAGGCGATGGTCATGGAGGCCATCTACGGCGCTGACGGCGTGAAGGCCGGCCGCACACAGGGGCGCTGTGCGGATTTGCTGCGCACAGCCATCTCACACTTAGAAAGTCGAAATGCAAAAATTCAGATTCTTGGTTGTACCGAGCTCCCCCTCATTTTTGCCCATACCGAGAGCTTCCAGGTCGGAGAGGGGGCAGTGGCTCTGGTCGACCCGACGGACGTGCTCGCCAAGAGGTGTGTTCAACTTGCTCAGTCCTCGACTGACCGTTAGCCTCCTCCAAGCAGTTTCATCGAAGCCCTGCGTCCTTTCCTGAAAGCAAAGCAGTCCATTAATGCCAACCATCCGCAAATCAAGGCTCCTCGTCACGTGGATTTTTGCGCTCTGCGCCCTTGTCCACGGCGCAGAAGCTGCACAGGCCCCACAAATCACCGCACGCTCGTACATCTTGGTAGACGGCAATTCGCATCGAGTGTTGCTCGAGAAAAATGCCGACGAACGACTACAGCCCGCCTCTCTCACCAAAATGATGACGGCGTATGTCGTACTCGATGCCTTGAAAAGAGGGACAATCAAGTGGGAGCAGTTAGTCAGAGTTGAGGCCGGCGATGTTGCTCATGTAGCAGGCGACGAGGCGAGCATGCGTCTCCAAGCCGGCCAAGTGATCAGCATTCAGGACTTACTATCTGGTCTCATCGTCGTCTCCGCAAACGATGCGGCATTGGTTCTTGCCCGTACTGTCGCCGGATCGCACGAGGCCTTTCTGACGATGATGAATGACCATGCCCAGAGACTTTGGCTGAATTCGAGCCACTTCGCCACACCTTCGGGTGTCACGACGCAGGGTCATTACTCCACTGCCCGTGACATCGCCCAGCTCTCGATGCGCTTGACGGAGGACTTCCCGGTATATCTGGCCTTCTCTGCGCAGCGCGACTTCAGTTATGGAAGCTTCAGGAAGCACAACAAGAACCGTATGCTAGACGACCCAACTGTGGACGGACTCAAAACAGGGCACACCGCCAAGGCCGGCTATTGCCTTGCTGCCACCGCAAAACGCACTGTGGGCGGTCGGAAGACACGTAGGGTGTTCGCGATCGTTCTTGGCGCGCCGTCGAACGACGGGCGTTTCATGGCGGGTAAGACGCTCATCGACTACAGCTTCCACTGAGTATCTACCGTCTCGCACGTGCAACGCTCCCTTGTGCACGAGAGGTCGCAGACGAAGCCTTATGCCCCTGGCATCCCAATCACGTCTGGCCGTCACTGGGTAGCTCGTAGTTGTTGGTAATGGTGCCAAAACGATGACTTTGTTCGCTCACCAGTCGAGCCCATGCCGATTTCGTCATGACATAGCCGATTGCGTCGGTCCTGGAACTCAGCCGTTCAACGACTTCGCGTAATGCTTCAGGCTTTCCCTCGATGGCGATGCGGAGATAATTGTCAGCACCGTTGTACAGGACGAGCGCGCCTCCGCTAACCGCGTACCGCACGCCCGGCAATGAGGGACGTGCGGCCAATGATGGTTCGGCTTCGCGCAGCGTCTCGGCAGACTGCGCTTGGAAACGATGGACAACACTGACTTCCGTGGACCGCTGTGCAGCGACTCTTGCCTCGAAGGCTCGTGTCTCCTCCCGTTGCCTTTGGTACTCCGCCTCGCATTGGGCTTCCAGACGTGCGAGCAGCTCGTCTTGCTTTCGATTCACCAGCCACTTTTTGCGAGGATCACCCCCGAATAGCACCGCCGCTAGCTCCCCAACTGTCGCCGGTCGCTCGCGACTCAGATCGATCTCAATCGCCGCATGACCGAGTTCTCGCAGACGGGCGAGCTTCGAAGGCCCAACCTTATGGGTCACGGCAATCTCGACGAGCAACAGCCGGTCACCATAGGTGATCACCACGTCGGGCCGCACGTCAAAGAGCAAGCACTCCAGGGTGACCGATTGCGGATAGATTGTCCGACCCGGCAGTGATCCCCTGGCTCGGATTGGAATCACCGGGCCCTGGCGCTCAACGACTACGTCAACGCCCGGCACGGCAAACTCCCCTCGTTTTGCAATCAGTGCCTTGGCCAAGTGATGAAGCACAGTCTCGTGCGCCCACCGACATTCCGCACCGGAGTCGTGCGCAAACGAGTGAGCGCGCACGATTCCTTGGCGGGCGATCAGTGGCTCTTTGCAGGCGGGGCAGATGCAACCACATTGCTTGCCGTTGGGGACCGCATCGACGTGGCGCAACGCGCCGCTACCGTCCAGGGCGAACGTCAACATCGCTTCGGCACCGCCATGCAACGTCAACGCAGGCGGATAGACAAGCTCGTCGTCCGCTTCCGGCGCGTTCGTCTCATCTGGCCTGATCAAGCTGCTTTCCCTCCTCGATCAAAGCGTTGAGCTTCGTTCTGTCGAATCACCCCAACATTACAGGGGGTAGAGCACAACCTGAAGGCCCTTATCGTACCCGGAAAGCTCGCCGGACCGCCCCGCATCGACTTCCCGCTTAAGCCAGGGCGGCGCCACGACATGCCGGGCCCCAGCCGGCCTTTCCCCATTGCAATGGCAGAAAACCGGCGATGAGGGGCAGCCGGCAGAGGATCGAAGTCTCCCGCGGACCTAAGTTCTTCCAGCGACCACCCGTGCGATGTCGCCTCGATCTGCCATTCAGACGACCGCTTCGCCCAGGAAACTGCCGTTGGAGAAACGCACGGTCCAATGACCGCAGTGGGTCGGCAAGAGCCAGTGAGCAACCGGGTAGGAGCACTGTAACGAGTTTCGGACTTCGCGGATGGTATTGGCGACTTCAGCGGCGATTTCCGTCCGGCGAGTCACGAGATTAAGCAGGAACGTAGGTCAACCTGATCACATCCTCGCCAATCCGATCAATAGTCATAAGGCGGAGCGGCGGCCGGGGTCCGGCGAAATATGGCTTGCCGTGACCAAGCACGACGGGGTGCAGGTAGATTCGATACTCATCGATCAGGCCAAGTTCGGTGAGGCTTTGCGCTAAGTCCGGGCCAGCAACTTCGATCTCCCCGTCACGCTCGGCCTTCAGCTCGCGGATCGCGCCCTCAAGATCATCCTCAACAAGCCTGGCGTTGGGGCCGACCGACTTCAACGAGCGCGAGACGACCCATTTCGGCTGGTTCCGCCACGCCGCCGCGAAGGCGTGCTGCTCTGCATCCCATTCAGGATGATCGTCGTCCCAGTAACGCATGACCTCATACATTCGGCGACCGTACACACTGCCCGCCTGCCCCTGAGCCTCCTCGATGAAGTGGCGGAAGAGCATGGGGCTTGGCGCAAACGCCATATGGTCGACGTAGCCGTCCAGGGACTGGTTCATTCCGAACACGAGCTTAGCCATACCACTTCCTCTCCTCACGCGGCACATCCGTGCGGTTCTGATTGCGTTATGCAATCGGTTGTAAGCTAGATCGACTGATTTTATATATAAATCCTTGACGCGAAAGATTTTGACTCTCAGCCATGCTGGCAAACGACAGACGCATTCGCTTCGTGTTGGAAGTTCGTTATTTTCCGGACTGGCGCGCAGGCTTGGCAGCGTCCTTGGTACGCTGAGCTTCAATCTCGGGGGCGCTGCTGCCTGTGGACTGGCTCCGCGGTCGGATGGCCTTCCGCTTCACGCGCGATCTCGACCGCGTCGCGAAGGTTCACCTGCAGCATGGCCATGCCACCGACATAGCTACCAAGGGCGTGCATGGCGCGCGCCTCAATCTCATCCGCAGAGGTCAGGCCAGCCGCCACCAGGGCGCGAATGTCTTCCCGGTCATTGTCGGCGAGCCTGGCTATCTTGCTAACGGCCAGATCGGTCGGCGAGAGTACACGCACCTGAATTTGCTCGAGTCCAAGGTCCACAGGAATCGAGTCCTCCTGATAGTCCTCATGCATCAGCGCAAAGGTCGAGTTGTAGTTGGTATCGAGGTAGATGACACGCGGGGTGCCATCCTCCAGTACCACATCCACGAGGACGTCCTGGGGCAGCATGACACGCCCCGCGAACTCGGCGTCAACGTCGGTTGTGACACGGTTTGCCGTGTAGAGGTGGACCGCCATGCCACCGGCGAGGTACACGGTCAGCGGACGAAGGAGGGAGAGCCGATGCTCCAGTTGCTTAGCTCCCGAAGGCCTTCGGCAAGCGCCGTGCGGGTGTGAAAGGAGACGCTGTCGGACATATCAGTGGTGTCGCAGTTGCATGGTCAGCATGTCACGCAATCGCGGCAAGCCCCAGACCCACCCATTGCGAACCACTTCCGCGCTGGGAACCAGATCGGCGGGATGCGTACGAAAATACCGGTCACTCGCAGCCATCATGCGGGCAGCCTCCATGGGAAATCGTGACTGCAGCACCATCGCTGCAACTCGGAAGACATTGGCCTCGCGCTGGTCGACCGCTACGGAGACGTCGCCGCGAGACGCTGCCTCACACCGGTCCAACACCTTGCGCTCCTCATCCCTGGCCGTCATGGCATTTCGCTCCTAAAGCTGATCCGCCGCCTGCAAGCCGCCACATCAACTGTACCGGTTTCGAGGGGATGCCGGCAAATGGGTTGCACCTGGCACCCGCCACACACGGACCCGTCATGGTCGTTCGCCCCCGTTTTGGCGCGGTCTCCTTGACGTGCCCGAGACCGCGTCTGTCCATAGGCGCGAGCACCCGGCCCAAGCACGATTCGCTGGTACTCACCCTCTTCGGCCAGCATGGACGCCGGCGGCATATCGGCAAAGCGCGGGCTCATTGGGAACGGGCCAGAATGCGCTCCCGGTCCTCGTTGCTCAGCACGTGCTGGCGCGGCGGCCCCGCTCGCGTCTGGCGTCGGTCGCCGACCCACCCACAACGCAAACTGACGATGAAGGCGATGATGTTCAGTAATCTAGTCAAATTTCAATATTTTGACTAGTATACTGAACATATTCCAGCCTTCACTGATACTACTTCCGTCCTAGAACGTCACTTGCTGCTGCAACTCGGCGACCGCATCAAGCGTCTGCGGAAGGCCCAGAACTTCAGCACGGTCGAGATGGCCAAGCGCGTTGGCATCTCCCGGACGACCCTCGCTTCCGTTGAGGCAGGCGACCCCGCGCCGACGATGGGCACTTACCTTCGCGTCATGTCGGTCCTCGGCGTGGCCGGTGACCTCGCCCTGTTGGTCAGCGACACCTTCCAGCCGCCGCCGGCAAATTCAGCAGCCGCCTCGTCCAAGCGTACCAGACCGCAGGTGCAGGTTATGGTGACGACGGATCCCAGCCGCCATCAAGCTCAGGATTTGCAGAGCATGGCGCTCCACAAGGAGGCGATCCGCATGATTCATGAGGATCCTGCGCTACTGGGCCGGGCCCAAGAGATGCTCAGGCGATGGCGCTCGCAGGGAGACTCACGGTCTGATTCACTTTGGTCCGAGTGGGAAACGATTCTTGCGAACCGGTCGTGGCGCAAAGCGCTTGGCCGAACTCGACGTGCTCAAGAGCTTCGCCAGGCCTCTCCCCTGCCGGCGGTTCTACCCGACGCCCTTCGGCAGGACGTGCTTGCACAGATCCAGGCGTTGAAGAAAGGCATTGTGATCGGGGATCAGGAATGAACCGGGAAGATCTGGAACACATCATTCGGGCTGCGGCCGACGTCACGAATGAATACGAGTTCGTTGTCGTTGGACATGCCGATAGAAAAAGCTGCACAGGGACGACTGCGCGCACGCATCAAGCGCTGGACGAAGGCCTTGCGGGACCAAGGCATGTGGTTCCCGATGGCGACGCCTAGTCGGAGCTATCCGTTAGGCGGCGTAGGTGTCGCCCCGGCGCCCCGCAACTCGCAGTAAAGGCCCCGTTATCGAACCTTATCGCCGCGCCTTGGCCCAGTCCGGCAAGGGCCGACCGCCTTGCGGCTGACGGAAGTCGCTTCCCTGGCAACAACGGTCAACCGAAAGTCAGCCAGAAGATGTCCGGGTTCGTTCCGATTCCCGCCATTCAGTGGCCCCGCACATGAATACGGCAAGTGACCAAAAAAAACGTCGTCCATTCCGTAGGCGGCTTGCTCAAGAGCCCCCGGATATCTCACTTTCCAGCCGTCGCATCCGCGCCTGTATCGCCGCCGCAAGTTCCATCAGTGGCTCTGCCAAGGCAGCCTCGACAGCCTCGGCATCCTCTTGGGTCGATGCACTCACATTTAAGGCATGGACTTCATAGCCGCCGATGTGTAATGGCGTCGCCATCGCAATGACCTGAGGCTGCCATGAAGCAATACAGTAGCCCTTTTCTCGCACCGAGAGGACTGCGACCTCGATTTCCCGACGCAAGCTCCGCCAGCCGCGGCCCTGGTGTTTTTCAGCGAGAGCCAACAACATCGCGCTGAACGCCTCAGGTGCAAGCGTCGCAAGGTAGGCACGGCCCAGCGAAGTCAATGCCATCGGGATACGCTGCCCGCTCACCACCGTTCGTAACGACTGTCGCCGGTTGTAGCGAAACGACTCGAGATAGACCATCTCATCCCCGTCGGGCGCCGCCAGGCCGACGTTAATCTTGTGGCGCATTGCGACCTCAACCATCATTGGCGCCGCGACTTTGAGGACCTGCGAGCTGTCTCGCATGGCGTGTGCCATGCTGAGCACCGGCACAGCAAGGCGATATGCTCGAAACTGCGGAATGTATTCGAGCATACCTGTCTCAATCAACGACTGCGTCAGCCGGCTGACGGTCGACCGGGACAAACCGGTGCGCTCCGCAATCTCACTGTTGCCTAGCATTGAGGAACCGGCGCGGAAGGCGCGCAGTACGGCAATGCCGCGTTCGAGCGAGCGATTCGGCGTTGCCTTGCCCTGACCTGGTTTTATCCGTTCAATGCTGAGAATGCTGTTTGACATGAAAGCTTTCCAAGGCTTGTCAGACCGTCCGGACGGTAGCTGGCATGACTCCAGGGAATGCTACTCGATGCGGATCTCCTTGTCCTTCACCACCTGCTTTCACCGGCCGACCTCTTGCTCGGCGACCGCGCGTAGGTCCTGAGGTGAGCCGATGCCTCCCACCACGCCTTCGAGCGCCAGCCGGTCACGAAATGCACCGGAGGCTGACGCTTGCACGATAGCCCGATGCAGCGCAGTGACGACATCGGGCGGCGTCCCCTTTGGCGAGAAGACACCGTACCAAACCTCGGCACTGTAGCCTTTGACAGCTGCCTCCGCCACCGCAGGAACATCGGGAAAAGTTGGGGAACGCGTGGACGAAGTTACTGCGAGTGCTCGCACTCGACCGTCGCGGATCAATGTTGCAGCGCTAGCCATCGTCGCGAACGCAACATCAATATGGCCGGCCAACAGATCGGAAAATGGGGCGCAGAGCCACCGTATGGCACGTGCACAAGCCGGATTCCTGCCATGGATGGGAAATACTCGGCTGCCAAGTGGACGGACGTGCCGTTGCCCGCCGAGCCATAGGTCAGCTTCCCCGGATTCGCTTTGGCTTCACGCAACAAGTCCGCTGCCGATCGGATCTTCTGTCGTTGCGCACCAGCACCACGTTCGGCGCGCGGCCGAGAGCGCGACCGGTTCGAAGGCCTGGATGCCACCGTACGGCAGCTTGATGCCGATGCTGGCAACGATGGAAAACGCACTGGTGGTGAGCAAAAGCGTATGGCCATCCGGCGGACTCTTACTCACCACGTCGCCGCCCTTGATCGAACCGGCTCCCGGCTTGTTCTCAACGATAAAAAAGGGCTTGCCGAGGCTACGCGAAAGTTCATCGCCCAGCGAGCGTGCTATCACATCAGTGCCACCGCCGGCCGGAAACGGAACAATCACGCGAATCGGTCGCGCTGGATACGATTCCGCACGCGCTCCTATGGACAAAACAGACAATGCGGCGACTAGTACGACGTGTAGCAAGCTGCCTAATGGGTTGATCCTTTGCATGATACTGATGTAGTCGAGACGAATGCCGGGCCCTTCACGCAAAAAGTTCGCGGATACTTTCGGATTCAATATGCCAAATCCGCCCTGCCAGCCGACGTGCGGCTTCAACGCCCACAATCGGGGACGCCAGTTCCATCAGCTTGCCGTCGAGATCCGCGTCCGACAACGGATCCTCGGGATCGCCCTTCCGATTTGGCTGAAGGTAGTCGGCTTTGGCGCCGTCCAAGGTTTCGATCTCCACCCTGGCTGCGCGCTTGCCAGGAAACCATTCATCGATTTCCGGATCGACCACGATTGTCATGCAATCCATTAGCCGGCGCGTCTCATCGTCCCGCAGCCGCTCCGGTGTGTAGGCCGGCAGGCGTACGCTGCCATGTACCAGTGCGGTAGCGACGATGTACTTGAGGCTGAACTTGGCCTCGTTCTCCGTCTGGGGATCGAGGTAACAGGCAATCTCCAATGCAGGACGGTAGGTAGCAACGTGAATGTGCCGGATCTGCGAGGTGTCAATGCCAAGCTTCGCTTTCAGGGCGAGTGCGCCGTCAATTGCCGCAAAGGTGTGGCCACAGCCGATATGGTTCTTGAAGGTTAGTCGGCAGATATGGAAATCCGTGCCCAGTGTCGCGGCCAACGCGCCCCATTCCGGGCCGTCAGACATAGCACGGCCAATTCCCGTCTCGCCGTCAAGCACATCGAGCGAACCCGTGATACCGGCAACGGCAGCACGGGCAGCCAGCACGCCTCCCTCTGCCGCTCGGCCCACGTGCAGAGGCTTGGACATCGAGTCCATGCGGAATGCCTGCTGCAGTCCGGCGGCGAAAGTTGCCGCGGTTGCCAGCGCGTGCGCAAGCTGCTCCTCGGTCGCGCCATAGATAAACGCGGCCGCTGCCGCCGCGCCGAAGGTGCCAACGGTGGCGGTGCTATGCCAGTAGCGATAATGCGCGCGGCCCAGTACCACGCCAATGCGGGTCGACACTTCATAGCCAACAACGATACCCTTCAGCAGCAACTCCCCGGTGGCGCCTACATCCTGCGCGGCAGCGATCGCGGCGGCAATGGTCGGAGCACCGGGGTGATACATCGCGTCGCGAAAGCTGTCGTCGATTTCGGCAGCGTGAGCGGCGGCGCCATTGAGCAACGCCGCAACGCGCGCCGTGACATGTTGCCCCCCAGGCAGCGTGGCGTTGCCCCGGCCGAACTCCTCTTCCAGCGCACCTCGAAGTCGCTGTACCGCCTCCGCGTCAAGGCCCGGGAACAGTGCTGCATGCCAGTCGATCAGCGCGCGCTTCGCATGGTGAAGTACCTCGACGGGTAGCGATCCAGCTTTGACGGTGCTGAAGAATTGCCCAAAAGCCTCTGTTGCGTACATGGATTCTCCTCTCTGCCGGCCCTGGCCGGCTTATGTCAATGCCTGAGCGCGCTGCCGCAGCCACGCGTTCAGCATCGTGTTGACTTGTTGGTGGGCCTCGTATTGCGCCCAATGCCCGGCGTGCGGAACTAGGTGGACGCTGACTGGGTGAGCTCCTGCTGGCGCCTCTTCGCGAGCGTTACGGGCGACTTCCGCGAGCGATTCAGGTGACATGGTCACGTCCTTCTCGCCCCAGATCATCAGTATTGGTCCGGCAAAGCGGGCAAGGGCGTCCTGCAACCCACCGGCACGCGAAATCGGCTTGCTGTGGAAGCGCGTCGCACGGCAAGCCTCGGTATGGATAGTCACGGCTTCGCCATCAATCCCCGCTGGTTCGGCAATCATGAATGCCGCCAAGTTGTGGCGCATTGCATTGGCCAGTGCCGCAGGGCTTTCACAACGGCGCCAGTCGACGAGCGCCTGTGTCATGCGTCGTGGCCCGCCATGGCCAGCCGGCCCGATCAGCGCCAGACGATCGACGGTCACCTGAACCAGGCCCGCATGGGTTGCTAGGTGGGCCGCCACCAGCGCCCCAAACGAGAAGCCCACCAGGTCGACGCAGTCTAGCTGCAACTGAGCCAGCGAGCGGGCCAGGACATCGACGAAGCCAGACAAATCCGAGCATGGTGCGGGCCCAGCCTCGCCAAAACCCGGCATGTCGGGCACGAGTAGTCGGCGTGTCCGGGAAAGCGGTTCGATATTGCGCGCCCAATGCTGCCAGTTTCCGTGACCGCCGTGGAGCATGACGGTAGTCGGTCCGGCCCCAAAGCTTCGCCAGACGACCTCGCAGCCGTCCACTGAAGTCACCAGCGCACTCTCCCGCTCACCGCGCATGCTGTTGCCTCATTAGCGATTGCCGCCGTCGGTCAGTATCGCCACGCCGTCGGCGGCCACAACGCCCTGCCCTTCCGGTAGCACGAACACAGGATTGATCTCGGCCTCAATCAGCCTGTCGCCAAGCGTTGCGACCATCCGCGAGAAGGCGACAATGGCGTCGGCCAGCGCATCCACGTCTGACTTGGGCCGGCCGCGGTAGCCCTGCAGCAGGGGAGCCGTCTTCAGCCGCTGGATCATTTCCAGTGCCGCCCGGCGCGTCAGACCGTGGCCGGTAGGCAACAGCCGCAGCGTGGTATCACTGAACAGTTCCGCGGTAACCCCACCCATGCCAAGGAGGATGGCGGTACCAAGCGCATCCCGGTGCATGCCGAGAATCACCTCTACTCCGCCCTTGACCATTTCCTGCACCAGGTAACGCTGAGGTACGATTCCCGTGGCGGACTGTACGTCCGAAGCCATCGTTGCGAGCCGTCCTGCCACTTCGGCGGGCGAAACATTGACGGCCACGCCGCCGACATCGCTCTTGTGCGTGATTTCGGCCGATAACACCTTTAGCACGACATTGCCGCAGAAGCCCTCCGCGGCCGCCCGCGCCTGATCGCCGTTGGTGACGACAACCTCCTTCGCAACCGGCACATCAAAGCCGGCGAACAGCGTCTTTGCCGCAGCTTCGTCAAGCGGGCCGGTACCGAAGGTGTGCAGATCCGGCAGCGGCAGCGAGGAAGTCCCCACTTCTTCGTCCACCCCAATGTCGCTCGCGCGGAGCATCGCATCGAATGCTACCGTGCATGCCTCTGGCGCTGAGAATGCCGGCACGCCACGCCGACTGAGCAGCGATGCGACTTCCGGCGCATGCGGGCTGACATATGCAATCACCGGTTTGTCGCTGTCTGGCAGACAGTCACGGATCGCATTGGCCATCAGGTCCGGCATTGCCAGGCTTGACGAACCCACGATCACCGATACCGCGTCATAGCTCGGGCTTTCCAGCAGGATCCGGATTGCGGCACGCAGCAGATCGGGCTGCAGCCCAGCCAGGGTCACATCGATCGGATTGCGGTCGAGCGCTGCATGGTCCCCCTTCTGCAATGCCCGCAGCTTCGCCGCGGTCTCTTCGTCCGGTGCCGGCGTCTCGAAGCCGGCCACACCCAGGCTGTCAGAGACCAGCGTCCCCGCGCCGCCGGTCGAGGTCAGGATGGCGATGCGCTTTCCGCGCAGCTTGCGGCCCGTAGCCAGTGCCGCAGGCATGTCGAGCAAGTCGGAGAAGGTTTGCGCGCGGATCACGCCGACTTGCTCGAACAGAGCGTCGTACATACGGTCGGCGCCGGCCAGTGCACCTGTGTGGGAGACCGCGGCGCGTGCCCCGCTTTCGGAGCGGCCAATTTTGAACGCCACCACCGGCTTGCCGGCGCGCGCCGCCTTCATCGCGGCGCGGCGGAACGTGTCAGGGTTGCGCACGCTCTCGACATAGAGCGCGATCACGCGGGTAGCCTCGTCGTCGGCCAGGTAGTCGATAAAATCGGCCAGGTCCAGGTCGACTTCATTGCTGGTGGAAATCAGCTTGCTCAGGCCGATACCCCGCGCCGCGGCGCGTGACAGTAGGGCGCCGAGGATACCGCCGCTCTGCGATACCACGCCAATGCTGCCAGACGGGAACTGGTCCATCTCCAGCGCGCCGCTGGCCGACAACGGAATATTGTCGGTCAGGTTGACCAGCCCGATGGTGTTTGGCCCCAGCAGGCGCATGCTGCCGGCTGCTTCAATCAGCTCGGCCTGGCGCCGAGCGCCCTCGGCGCCGGTCTCGGTATAGCCGCTGGCCAGCACGATGGCGGCTCCTGCACCGCGAGCAGCCAGGTCGCGCACCGCCAGATGGGCGCGCTCGGCGCCCAGCAGCACGATGCCGACATCTGGCACTTCCGGCAACGAGGCGATGTCGGGATAGCAACGCAGGCCGTCGATCGATTCGACCTTGGGGTTGACCGGGTAGATCGCCCCGCTGAAACCGTGCTTGCGCAAGTATGACACCGGACGGCCGGCGGTTTTGGTGGGATCAGCGGAAGCCCCGATCACGGCGACACTGCGCGGCGTGACAAGTCGTTGGATGGCGTTCATGGTGTCAGATCTTGCTGGCGGCTTTATTAAGGAAAGCCAGCACGGACTCGCGATGCTCGGTGCTGGTGTAGCAGATGCCCTGCGCCTGGCTGCCTTGCGCAAATACCTGGTCGGCGGGAAGTTCGAAGGACTGATTCATGATGCTCTTGCCCAGCGCGATGGCGGTGGCCGAGCCCTGGCTCAGCTCTGCCGCCCACGCCAGCGCATCGCCGATCAGCGTTTCGGGCTTGCTCAGGCGGTCTGCAATGCCCAACGCCTTGGCTTCCTCCGCCTCGACTTTTCGACCCGTGAAGACCAGCTCCTTGGCAGTCGACAAGCCTACGCGGCGCGGCAGGAAATACATGCCGCCGCCATCCGGGATCAGCCCGCGGTTGATATACGACCACGAGAACGACGCCGATTCGGAGGCCACGACGAAATCGCAGCATAGCGCCGTATCGGCACCCAGGCCCGCCGCGGCGCCATTGACCGCCGCAATCGTGGGCTTCGGCATGGTATGCAGCAACTTTACAGTGTGGTGCACCCGCTGTTGGCGGCTCCACCCGTTAAAGCCAACTTCACCCTGCGGCGCTTCCATACGGCGCTGCATCCCGGCCACGTCGCCGCCGGCGCAGAAGCCCTTGCCGTTGCCGGTGAGCACCAGTGCGCGGATTGCCTTGTCGGCCGCGATGCGCTCCAGCGCATCGATGAATTCCGTACGCATGTCATCACTCATGGCATTGCGCTTGTCGGGGCGGTTGAAGGCGAGCAGCGCGATGCCCGATTCGATCTTCAGTTCGATCAGGGAATAGTTGTCCATGAATTGATCCGGTCCTGTCTATCTGATGTGTTCTGTCGTTGGCGCCGCGCTCAGTCGGCGGTGATGTTTGCTTCCTTGATAATCTCGCTCCAGCGCTGGCTCTCGGCCTTGACGTAGCGGCCAAATTCGTCCGGCGTGCCGCCACTCACGGCGAGGCCCTCTTGCTCGGCGCGCTTGCGAAATGCTTCGGTATGCACGGCTTTCTTCGCTGCCGCGTTCAGGCGCGTGATCACCGCCGGCGGCGTACCCGCCGGCACAAACAGGCCATACCAGCTATCGGCCACGTAGTTGGGCACGCCGCTTTCGGCGATCGTCGGCACCTTGCTCAGCGCCAGCGCCTGTGAACGCTGCGCGGTAGTGACCGCCACCGCGCGCAGCTTGCCGCTCTCCAAGTGCGACGCGACCGCTGCCGCCGTGGCGAACATCACGTCGACCTGTCCGCCGAGCAGATCCGTAATGGCCGGACCAGCGCCACGGTACGGAATGTGGTTGATCTCGACCTTCGCCATCTTCTTGAACAGTTCGCCTGCCAGGTGCGCGGAGGTACCCGCGCCCTGCGATGCATAGTTCAGCTTGCCCGGCTTGGCCTTTGCGGCGACGATCAGGTCCTGCACGGTCTTGATCGGGCTGTCCGGCTTGACTACCAGAACATTGGGTGAGCGCCCCACGAGTATGACCGGCGAAAAGGCCTTGTCGGTATCGAACGGCAGCTTCTTGTGCAGGCTCGGATTAACGGCGTGGGCCATGGTCGCCATGACCAGCGTGTAGCCATCGGGCGCGCTTTTGGCCACCGCATCGGTCCCGATGATGGTGCTACCGCCAGGCTTGTTGTCGACGATGACGGGCTGGCCCAGATCCTCGCCCATGGTGATGCCCATTGCCCGCGCCACCAAGTCGGTGCCGCCACCGGGGGCAAATGGCACGACCAGGCGAATCGGCTTGTCGGGGAAAGCTGCCATTGCAGGGAGCGGCACGGCGGTGACCATCGTGAAGGGGATGGCAGCCTTGGCAAGCTGGCGGACGAATCCGGTACGGATCGAATGCATGGAGTGTCTCCTGGAAGGATTTGAAACGCTGCGGACTTGTTCACCAAACTACGCCGCGTGCGTCTTATTTGTTGGAGACAGCTTAGGCTTTGTCACGTTGACATTCACCCCCGCAATTCCACTGTATGGAATTTGCATGTATCAACAAACCGCGCGAACGAAAAAAAGCCCGGCAGAGCACACAAACTTTGCCGGGCCGACGCCCTCTCCGGACCGGTCCCAGAATGCCAGCCCGCAGATTGAGGACTCTAAGCAGACGCCGGAGGGAATCCGGCGAGCACCTTACTCGGGCTTGACGTTCCGCTCCGCAATCAAACCTGGACCACTTTCCCCGTCCGCGCGGATCCGATCGGAGAACTCCGCGGCGGTGGACGGCGCCGGCGCCAATCCCATCTTCGCGAGATTGGCCCGTCCTTGTTTTCTAGTGTTCTTCAGACGGCGCCATTCAGCTCCTGCACAATCTTGGGAGGTCTGCCAGCGGGGAACATCAGACCGTACCATTTTTCGGCATACACGCCCTTGATGCTGCTTTCGTCCAGCGTCGGGACGTCCGGCAGGTAAGGTAGCCGCTTGGCGGTGGTCACTGCGACAGGCTTCAGTTTTTTGCCCTCGATGAACGGCACAAGCCCTGACGCATCGCCAAAGAATGCATCGACCTGCCCGCTGATCGTATCGGTGATGGCCGGCGCCGCTCCCTTGTACGCCACATGCAAGAACTCCGCCGAGGTCGAGGCCTTGAACAGTTGGATCTCCACGTGCTGCATACTGCCAGTCCCTGACGATGCCAGCGACACCGAACGGCCCGTACGGCTCTGGGCCACGAGATCCTTGGCGGAGTTCACCTTGGACTGCGGGGGCACCGCCGGGACCTGAGGCGTCGTGACCACCATGGATACCGGCACCAGGTTCCCTCCGGACGGTAGGACAGGTTTTTATACAGCGAAGGATTGATAACAATCGCTCCAGCGCTGGTCAGGAAGAACACCGAGCCATCTGCTGGGCCCTTTGTCACGACACTGACTGCGATGGCGCCGCAATTGATGGCAGTTTAAAGAACCGCGCCACAATTGCGCCATTCTTTTAAGCGAACTGCGCCACGTCCGACATGTTCCCTGCCCACGCTCTGCTAGAAGTATCCGGAAAGCCTCCGCGGGATTAATGCTTACCGAGTTGCTGGCACAGCATCCCGACGTTGCACGGCGGACAGCACAACGCTGGATGAGCCAATGGATCGATGATCGACAGATCATGGCGATCGGCGAAGGTCGCGCCCGTCGTTATTTCGCTGCGAAAGCGACCGAGTTTGCCGCTGCCTCCCCGGAGGAAGACCGCTTCCCGGGTTACATTCCGCTTTCCGCCGATAGCCGGGACATCGTGGCGTATATCGATCAGCCTCCGGAGGCGCGCAAGCCTGTAGGGTACCAACGCGACTTCCTTGACGCCTATCAGCCCAATGTCACACGGTACCTGTCGGAATCACTTCGGCGTCAGTTACCCGATATGGGCAAGACGGCGCAGGCTGATGCGCCCGCTGGAACCTACAGCAGGGCCATCCTGAACCGGCTCCTGATCGACTGGCATCGAGTCATTTGGAGGGCAACACCTATTCCCGCCTCGACACCCGGGAGCTGATCGAGCACGGGAAGGCGGCGCAAGGCAAGGCGGCCATCGAAACACAGATGATTCTCAACCAAAAGACTGCCATCGAACTGCTGGTGGAGAACATCGGTACGGTAGGTCTCGACCGCTATACCTGGATGAGCCCTGTCAGCACCACAGCAAACTGAGGAAGCACTAGATGCCCTGCTCGGGAAAGTGAATCAGATTGCCGATCCCTTCGAACAATCATTCTTCGCGCTGGTGCACCTACCATATCTGCAGCCATTCGCGGACGTGAACAAACGAACCTCGCGCCTGGCGGCCAATCTGCCGCTATTCCGCGAAAACCTCTGTCCGCTCACATTCCTGGATGTACCGGAGCAAGCGTATAGTCGCGCCATCCTCGGCATGTATGAGATGACCCGCGTCGAATTGCTGCGCGATCTCTACGTTTGGGCTTACGGGCGCTCAACGCAAGAGTACCTGGCCATCAAGCAGGACCTGGCGGAACCCGATCCGCTACGCCTTGCCTGGCGTGATGTGATCAAACGAACGATCCGTGACGTCGTGCTGCAACCCGATCAGGATGCGCTATCCGTGATTCGGCAGGCCGTCATGGCAAGAGTGCAAGAGGCTGATCGTGACAACGTGCAAGGGCTGATTGTTGAAGAACTCCGGCGCCTGCATGAGGGCGTACTGGCCCGATACGGCTTGCGACCCTCGGAGCTCGCAGCTTGGAAGGCATCGCAGTTGTCGGTGCCACCCAACTGATTGCTCGCCGCGCAGCGAGAATTACTGGCCTGGGAAGTCCACGCTCAACGAGGGAAAGGACATGGTGAGCGGCACACGAGTTGCTGGTAGGCCGCGGTAAAGCCACCCGAGGTAATCACGCGGATCTCGTCTGCCCAGGCTGGAGCAGCCAGCCAGAGCATGGGAACCATCAAGGTATGCCTGGCGGCAAAGATTGTCAGCTTCATGTCGACTCCAATTATTCACAGCTACGGACCGCGCTGACAATCAGTCTTCTTTCATATTGGCTGCGCGCGCGATCGGGCCGAGGCGAGCCTTTTCGCCAGCCAGGAACGTGGTGAAGTCTGCCCGCGTCCCGCCCATCGGCTGGATACCTTGCGGGATCAGCCTGGCCCGCAGTTCAGGTGACTTGATGGCGACGTCGATAGCCTTGTTCATCTTATCGAGGATCGCATCAGGGGTACCACGCGGTGCGAATACGCCGGACCAGTGACCGATGAATACGCTGGGATAGCCGAGTTCTGCGGTGGTGGGCACATCCGGCATCGCGGCAATGCGGGTATTCCAGGTGGAAGCGATCGGTCGCAGCTTACCGCCCTTGACCTGCGGAAGAACCACAACACTGGCTTCGGAGGTGGCGTCTACTTGTTTGCCGACAACGGCGACCATACCTTCTGAGCCACTCTTGTAGGGAATGATCTCAAGTTTTGCGCCGGTCGCCAGCTTCAGCATTTCCGCGACGAAGTGCGGCGTGCTTCCGGTGCCCGCCGTAGCGAAATTTAGGCTCCTGCCGCCCTTGCCGCTGGCAACCAGACCCTTGAGGTCCTTGATCGGAGAGTCGGCGGGCACCACGATGACCGACGGACTGACGGCCAGCATGGCGACGGGCACCAGGTCTTGCTCCTTGTACGGCAGGTGGGCCTTGATCATGCCGTTGGTGATCACGCCGGCTGCCGGTGCCAGGAAGGTATAGCCGTCCGGCGCGGACTTGGCCACATAGTCGGCACCCAGTACCGAACCGGCGCCAGGCTTGTTCTCTACGATGATAGGCTGGCCCAGTTGCTTGGACGCCGCATCTGCCACGGCGCGCGCAACCAAGTCGTTGGCGCCGCCAGGACCAAACGGTACAACGAACTTTACAGGCTTTGCGGGCCAGGTTTCAGCCCAGGCGGTCAAGGTGCATGCAGTCAGGGTAAGGGTGAGCGCGAGATGGCGAACGGCGATTTTCAACGTAAGTCTCCGAGATCAATCTGTTTATGTGCGCTTTGCGGCACGTCACCACGTCCCGTTCAGGCATTGCAAGAATATTCGGAGACGGCTAATCTGTGAATTGCAATTTTCCGATGATCTGATGCATTTCACGCATTAATTTCGTCCTGGAAAATCTGCAAGCGTTTGTCGCTATCGTCGAAAAAGGAAGGTTCCATAGGGCCGCCGAAGCACTTCACATTTCGCAGCCCGGGCTCAGCCGGCGGATCGAGAAACTGGAAAAGTCGCTTCGCTTGCTGGACCGCACGACAACGACGCGCGGAAATGACAAACATCGGTAGGCAATTCCTGGAGGATGCACGCGCAACTCTGAAATGCGGTATTCCGGCTCGGTGACGAGGCCACGCTTCAACGCGGGCTGGTGACAGTGGCTGCCATACCGCCTGCTGCGCTGCATTTTCTGCCCCAGGCTGCTTCCTTCGGGCGATCACGTCGATGCTAGCGGAGGCGACCACGTCACCGCTGCACTCCCGCAGCGCCATGGTGTACGAAATCACTACCGAGCAAGTCTTGCTGGAAAAGAATGCAGACGAGATCGCGCCGCTCGCCTCGCCTGACGCGCACACGGTAGGGTCGGTATCACACAAAGGCGGCCTGCGGCGCGCCAGCGCCACAGTCTCCGCTACCAAGACGCACGGGGCCGCCGCGCGGCAACCTTTGAAGCGTGTGCGCGCCCACTCACGGCGCAGCAGCGGCAGTGAGAAGCAGATCAAAGCCCCACCGCGACAGCGAAGTCAGCCGCAGATTGGCGAAAATCCCGGGAATCGGGCCCATCACAGCGAATGCACTGGTGGCTTGTCACGGCGCACGAGCGGTATGCCGTTACGCTGTCACCAAGCCGAAGCCTTCTTCTGAGTGGGTCATGAAAGTACAACATCGGAACCTCAATATCGCTGCGGTAGCATTGGCCAACAGGAATGCTCGGATCGTTTGGGCACTGTTAGTCCACAGGCGTAAGTACCAGGCGGATTGCACGCCTGCCACGGCAAGCGCGTAATCCGCCTGGCCAAGTTCCACCAAGGATATTGCGAAGGAGCCCACCACCGATTGCACTGGCAACAATGAAGTGATGGCAAGACAGGTCAGACCATGGTTGGCAGAACCCGCGTTATACAGCGCACTCCGAGTGCACCCTTCTGATTGGGGAGCCAACCAGCGAATTCCATCAGGGCCGGCGGTCAATTCCCACATATGAGGCCGGATGTATGGCCGCAATCTCCACCCTCGAACCCCATCACACCTTGAAAACCTGGCAGTCCCGGGGGCGTCCATGTATGTATAAGGAAATGAATTCAACCGGGGTTTCGTCAACCACGTATTCCCGGGCGACGACAATAACCGGCTGTTGTGTGTAGCGTCGTGCAAAAATAGCGCTTGCATTTTGCCCCCCCACTAAATGTCGTCCCCCAGCTGCGGAATTTGAAACGTCTTCACGACAGTCGTGAACCACTTGTTTCCTGCGAAGCCGCCCTCCCCTTCGGATTTCATGCCCGCATCGTCGACAGGGCTTTGACCAAGTCTTCGACCTTGAACGGCTTTTGGCAACGCGGGACATCGCGATAGGCCGGCGCAATGGCTTCGGCGCCATAGCCCCGTCGCGAAGGCAAAGCGGATTCCCCGGCTTGCCAGCGCGTCGGCAATGGCATAGGACCGCTCCCCGTGCAGGTCGATGTCGAGGAGCGCGGCGTCCAGCGTCGTGCCTTGGCTATCGATCAAGGCGAGAGCCCCTTCAGCCCAGCCCACCGGTCCAATCACCTCGGCGCCCTCGCCTTCGAGCAAGAGCGTGATTGCCTGACTAACCCCCGTAGTCGTCCTCGATGACCAGGATACGACGGCCTTGCAGAGTTGGCACATGATCCGTGGGCGCCTCCCGTTAAGCTTCCTTCCGCTGCTGCCCAACGGTCTGCGGCGGTTCCAGCGGCACCTCGATCCGGCAGCGTACGCCGCTTCAAAGCGAAGCTGCGTGCGGGCCTTGAGCGTGAAGGTCAGCGCCTTCTCGATCAACTGCCGTCCGTAGCCGCATCGCGTCGTTTCGGGCACTGCAGCCGGCCCAACGCCCGAGCAGCGGCCCCATACGCCCAGAGCTCTTTTCAATGTAAGTTTGTTCCTACAGCGAAAAAATCCAATCTCCGAGAACACGTTTCGTGGCTGCCTGCTCAACAGACGAGCCTCCCAGCACTACGCTGAAATCGTGGTGGTTGACGAGAGTACAGCCTTGTATCAGCTATATGAACTTTGCAATGCTGCGTGGGCGCCGTTTCTTCCCTGGCTTCATGCAAGCGCGACCTTCTTGAGCGCTCTTGAAAACGCACCGATGGCCGCCCCAGCCACCCACCTCGCTGCCGGGTGTCAATTGCTGGTGCGACTTTGCAAGCGCTATCCTAAGAGGCCATTTGGCCTGACCCAAATATCGATCGACGGTCACCAGGTTGCGGTCAGCGAAGCGGTGGTATTGGACAAGGCGTTTTGCCGCCTGCTGCACTTTGAGCGCGCAACTCCTCATCGCCATCCGGTCGTCCTGCTCGTCGCGCCGCTTTCGGGCCACCACGCCACGCTGCTGCGCGAGACGGTGCGGGCGATGTTGCCAGACTTCGACGTCTATCTCACCGATTGGCGCGACGCTCGCCAAGTTCCGCTCGCCGAGGGTGTCTTCCATCTTGATGAGTATGTCGACTATGTGCGCGAGTTCATCGGCTACTTGGGACCGGACATTCATATCGTCTCCGTATGCCAATCGACCGTGCCGGTGCTCGCCGCGGTATCCCTGATGGCAAGCCATGGTGAGCCCACACCGAAAAGCCTCACATTGATCGGCGGTCCGGTTGATGTGCGGCGTGACCCCACAGTGGTCAATACGCTGGCATTCAATAAATCGCTCGATTGGTTCGAACGCCAAATGATCGATACCGTGCCTTCTATGTACCCTGGAGCCGGCCGCAGAGTCTGCCCGGGCTTTCTTCAGCATTTGGCCTTCATCGCAATGAATCCCGATCGCCACCTGAAATCGCACCTGAACTATTACTTCGATGTAGCGGCAGGCAAAACCGAGTCGGCCAGTATGCATCAATGCTTCTACGACGATTTCAACGCCGTGCTCGACATGGATGCTGAATACTATCTGGAGTCCGTGCGGGTGGTCTTCCAGGAATGTCGCCTGGCACGCGGCATTTGGCGCGTGCATGGCGAGCACGTACGCCCGGGCGATATCCGGTCCAGTGCCCTAATCACCGTTGAAGGCGAGCACGACGACATTTGTGGCCGCGGCCAGACCCGAGCAGCACACGATCTTTGCACAGGTATCGACGACTCGCGCAAGCATCATCTGACCGCTCGCGGCTGTGGCCACTACGGGATCTTCTCCGGCGCTCGGTGGTGCACCCGGATCTATCCACGCATTCGCGCTCTCATCTATGGGTATGCCGCGTGACCGTTTCGGGCTTCGGAGTCTTGTGATTGATAAGAAACTAGCTTCCCCAGCCAAGCGCGGAGGCAGTAGCCTGTCGCATCAGAGCACGGATGCCGGGGTATATCTCGGAGTGCCATCGGGGGCCACAGAAGAGGTCATAATGGCCGCACCGGCGCGCCGTCACGTGCCGCTTGTCGCGGGCGGCAAGGCCCCGGCACAGACCGTGCGCTGCGTGGGTCTGCCCGCTGCCGGAAATGGTGTCGTGTTCGCCTTCAATGGTCAGTAGTGCAGTAGTGCGGATGTCTTGCGGGCGCACGGGTTGGCCTCGCACGAACCAATTGCCGCGCGCCGGACGAAACTCCTGGAACACGATCCGGATGGTATCCAGGTAGAACTCGGCCGCCATGTCGAGTACCGCGTTGTACGTATCGCAAACGCGCCGGTGTGCTTCGGCACGCTCGTAGTCACCCCTTGCGAGCTCCAAATAGTAGTCCTGATGCGACGCCACCAACAGCCCCGGCTGGGCTGCCGCCAGGCCGGCAAGTTGCAGGAAGCTCGGGTACACCTTGCGACCGGCGCCGGCGTAGCGACCGGGCACCGTGTAGATCAAGTTCCGTTGAAACCATGCGAGCGTGTGGTCTGCGGCCAGCCTTCCGACCGCAGTGGGGCTGCAGCGCGCATCGATCGGCCCGCCGATTAGGATCAGACTCCTTGGGGTCGGCTCATCGGCGCTGGCCAACAAAGAAACTGCGGCCAGGGCTGGCACGGTAGCCTGGCAGATGGCAAGCACGTGCAGTTGTTCCGACGAGCCGATCTGACGGATAAACGCCTGCAGTTCGATCACATAGTCATCCAGGTGGAACGGCCCTTCCGCAAGGGGAACGCGGCGCGCATCCGTCCAGTCCGTCACATAGACGATATGCTCCGGCAAAAGGGCTTGGACGACCTCGCGAAGCATGACGGCGTGATGCCCTGCAAGGGGCGCACAGACCAGCACAGCGGGTCTTGGCTGGCAAGTGTCGGCGCCAAGTGCGAGCGGATCAGCTGCAAAGCGCAGCAGACGGCAGAATGCCCTGTCCAGCACAACTTGTTCGACCACAGGGATGACGCGGCCGTTGTGCTGGACGGCAGCGATGCCAAACGTCGGCTTGTCGTAAGTTTTGCCGAGGCGGTACAGCATTTCGTAACCCGCGGCCAAGGCGGGGGCGCCCGGTACCTGCGATAGGGGGCTGTTATGATCGGCAAACGCGTTGGCTGCGCTCGCCGCCCACGCAGCGAATGGCGCGAGCAGCGCGCATTGATACTCCATGAACTGGTACAGCATGGAAACCTCCAGGAAGTACACCGGGCTAGTCGGCGATCACGATCCGATTTCCAGAACGATGGGAGCCGCTGTCTAGGCGGACTTGCCACGGTTCGCGTTTGTGGCGGCCGGCGCCTCCGCTGATGCGCCGGGCTGGACCAGAGTTTCACTATAGGTCGGGCAGGTATTGCTGCAGTGCCAAGGATGGAGGCATCGTCCCGCAGTGAACGAAAGCCTGCGCGCTAGTACGAAACTTTAGCATTCGGTACCCTCGCCGCTGCTTTGCCAATTGCTGAACGAACCGGCTATACCGCCAGCTTGTACAAAGCAAAGTCGCCACCCCATCACCACCCCCGGGTCGCTTAGTCTCGGCCCGCACTAGAATGCGGTAACGCTAGCAGTTCGTTCGTGAACCACCTTGCGGAACGACATGTACGGTGGTGAATCTGACCCCGCCGACATTGCAGCGTAGGCGGGGTGAAACGTACGGCAAAAAGGAAGAGCGCCGGTACGGGTTCTCCGTGGCGTCGAGCTTGACCAGACCGTGCGAATCCGGCACATGGTAGGCGCCCATGGCGGGTATGTCGTCACGGACGATGCGTCCGATCAGGGCGGGCTCTACGGCTGACAGGGAAACTCCAGTTTTGACTCACCTTGCACATCACGGGAGAGGCCACCCAGCAGCACGGCGAGGCGGTGACGCATCAAACCGGAAAGCTCCAGGCGACGGAGATGCCAACATAGGTAATCGTGCTGCGGCCCCTGTATTCAGCCCATTACATAGCAACAACCGCGCAGGCAGGCGAGCCGTATCCGGCGAGCCGATTGTGACCTGCCAGGCATAATTTCGATACCGGACCGAAGGTCTACGGTGGCATCGAAGAGGGCCTCATATGGAACGGAGAGGAGATCACAACGAAGACCTAATCGGGAGACCGGCCGAAATCTGCAGTACCCAGGGGGCAAAGCTGCCAGCGTCAGCCACAAAAATCGGAAATTGCCCGACACCGGAATCGCCCTCCTTCACCTAGAAGGAAAACATGTTCTAACACGGAGGAGGTGTTTGGATGTCTGGCAGAACCGTTCGCGTAGGCCGACCTGCATCTCGGCGATGTGGGTCAGGTATCGCTCGCCGGGCCAGCTATCCAAACGGGCCTGTCTGACCGCACATCAATCGCGAGCGCCTGCCATCGCCCCCCAGGGCAATAGGACGGCGATGGACAAGACTGTGGCTATGGGGCCGCTCTCGCTCGTGCCTCACCTGTTGCATGGGTTTCGCTCATCCGCACCGCTGCAACCACACCCGACAGCAAGGTCAGCGCCGCGACCAGCCAGATCGCCGTCGGCACGCCGAACATATCCGCAGTAATACCGGCCAAGAGAGCTCCCACTGCGTAGCCAAGGTCACGCCAAAGCCGGTAGACGCCCACTGCGGAAGCGCGCCAGGGAGGGTGGGCCACGTCGCCGATCGTGGCGAGCAAGGTTGGATAGACCATCGCCGTGCCGATTCCAAGCAAAGCGGCACCCAGACCAAACACGTGGAAATCTGCTGCTACTGCGGTGACGGCAATCCCCCCTGCCTGCAACCACATCCCCGACACGATCAGCCACTTGCGGCCAATCTTGTCCGAAAGAGCGCCGGTGAGAATCTGCAAAGCGCCCCAGATTGCTGGATAGATCGCAGCTAGCACGCCGATTTGCGCCAGTGTCATCCCTGCTGCGGCAAAGACCAGCGGGAACAGGCCCCAGGCCATGCCGTCGTTAAGGTTGTTGACCAGCCCAGCCTGGCTGACGCTGGAGAGATTGCGATCGGTCAGCGATGTGCGGCGGAAAATCTCGGCTTGGCTGAGCTTGTCCGCAACTGCTTGAGGATGGTGCTCACGCAACTCGTGCACGACGTGGTCCCGAGTTTCGCGAACCGCAAGCGCGGAAAGCAGCAGCCCGGCAGCAACGTAGACGACGCCCAGGTAGAAGGGTTCGGGCCTGAGACCGAAGTGGGCGGCGGTCCAACCAGTGGCCAGTGCGCTGGCTGCCACCGCGAAGTATCCGGCAAATTCGTTGAGCCCCATGGCCAGGCCACGCTGCTTCGGGCCGACCAGGTCGATCTTCATGATGACTGTGGTGGACCACGTCAGCCCCTGGCTCACGCCCAACAGGACATTGGCTCCGACCACCCAATTCCAGTTGGGTGCCCACATCAGAATGAATGGGACCGGTATGGCGACCAGCCATCCGGCCACCAAGACTCGCTTCCGGCCGAAGCGATCGGAAAAACGCCCGGCAAAGTAGTTCGTCAGTGCCTTGGTGAGTCCAAACACCACGATGAAGGATAGAACCGACGTGCGCGCCGCGATGTGGAATTCCTGCTCGGCAATGGCCGGCAGGATACTGCGCTCTAGGCCCACCATGGCACCAACAAATGCGTTGACGAGGACCAGCAGCGAAAACTGGCCGAGGTTCTCACGCAGCCCGAGGCGGATCGGCGCCGTGTTCATGCCTTAGCGCCCCCAACCCAGATTTTCCCGCACCATCGCTTCCATGTTGGCAGGTTGAGGGGGGATCTCCCTGATCAGGTATTCGACGAAAGCGGATTTCTCCAAGGTGAGCGCTGCGTTCCAGCGCTTCTCGAAGCCAATGGTCGACGCAGGCTTGCCAGACAAGCCGACGCCGCACGCGCTGCCAGCCTGGTGCCCTGGGTAAATCTCGAGATCTGCAGGCAGCGTCAGCAACTTCTGATGCAGGCTGTCGTAAAGCTGGGCGGCCATCTCGCGTTCCATGCCAGCGAGGTCGGGGCGTCCGACGGCCCCCACAAACAGCGTGTCTCCAGTCATCACAAACCATGGCTCGTCGCCTCGGCGCAGGTCGCGCACCAGCAGACAGACGCTGTCGGGTGTGTGCCCGGGAGTGTGCAGGACGTCGACCAGCACATTGCCGGCCTCCAGTCGCTGGCCATCGACCAGCGGCGCGAAGTCGAATGCCACCCGTCCCTTGTTGCTTTCGTGCAGGTAGTAGGGCGCATAGACCTGACGCGCCAGCGCGGGACCCCCGGAGTAGTGATCGGCGTGTACATGGGTGTCGATCACATGGGTAATCACCACGCCCCCCTTCTTGGCCTCGGCAATGAACCAGGCTTCGTCACCGGCGACGACGTCGACGGCAACTGCCTTGCCGACACCGGTGCATCCAAAGAAATAGGACAGCGTGGCGTTTTCTGCGGGGCGTTGCCGGAAGAACATAACTGTCTCCTGTGTCCAAGCGCCTTCATGGGTTGCCCTGAAGCTCGATGGGCAACCCGTGGGCCCGCCACTCGGCCACGCCATCGGTCAGATGGAAGGCATGGTAGCCCTTGCTGCGCAGGAACTCGACAGCGTCCTTGGCCATCAGGCAGAAGGGTCCTCGGCAGTAGGCAACCACAGGCATGTCTTTGGGGATCTCGGCAAGCCGCTTCTTAAGCTCGCCCAGCGGCAAGGAGCGAGCATGCGGTAGGTGGGCCGCGGTGAACTCATCGGCAGGGCGTACATCCAGCACCAGCACCTCCCCTGCCCTGGCCTTCCTCAGGATGGCGACCCGGTCAAATCCTTGAAGGTCATCGTCATGCTCGACGATGGTCGCCAGTGCCACCTGCAATTCGACCAGCCGCTCTTCGGCTTCGGAACGCAAGGTCACCCAGAGGTCGGCCACACCGGTGCTGGCCAGCCGGTACACGACATACTTTCCATCCTTGCGAGTCTCGGCAAGGCGGGCCCCGCGGAGTTCCTTGAGATGGGCGCTAGCCAGCTTCACGCTGATTCCCGCTTGGGCAGCTAGTACCTCGACCGTCTTCTCGCCCTGGCACAGGAGTTCGATGAGCTCCAGCCGCTTCGGGCTGGCTACAGCTTTCCCGATCCGGGCGACCTGCTCGTAAAGGTGATTCTTCAACTCTCTCATGCAATCATTCTAGTGAATATTAGAATTATGGCAAGATTTCGCAGCGAAGGACCCAGTGGGCCGTGGCAAGCGCATCGCCGTCGTGGGCAGCCGACCTTCGCTCAGCAAGTGAGCCAAGGCAACCTCGTCCAAAGCCAGTCGCGGCAATTCCACTACGCGTTCGGTCGTCGCGGGCCTCTAGGCGAATGAGCATTCGGGTCGTCGTAGTGTCGTTTGGAAGAGGTCCGCGATTGAAGCATGAAGGCGACTCGGGAGGAGGAAATCCTCGTCGAAAGCCCGAATGGGTACGAAAGTCGGCCATAGCGGTCGCATTTCTCTCTTCGGAATGATTCCGGTGGCGAGAATCGGCGGCCGATGTGTCGCCCCAATTTCCCGAGCCCGTTTTCGCTTGGCTTTTTTGCATGCGTATCTCTCAGGCTGCAGCAACGATACGTGCTCTGACAGAAACGGCCTTCACGCGCTACGCGCGCGATACACCGGCCTCCGCAAATACGTTCCCTAGCCCAGCGGCAAGCAGCAACGCGCGATCCCCGGCAGGGCACAGGGACCGGTCAGGGTGCAAGGTACTATCACCACTACCCCCGCGCCCGGTACCTTGGATTGTCCTGCCTGAAGAATCGCGTTGGTGATGGCCCCAACATCGGCTTCCTCCACGGGTCTCGATCTTGGTGTGCACGGGAATATGCAAACAGTCCAGATCCCATCAGTTGTCCTTGACGCTCGAGAAGTCACACCGTACATTATCTGGAACGATCATTCCAGTTATGGATTTCCATGCGTACCAAGGAATTCGAACCCGACGAAATCGCCGATGCCGCCATGCGCGTGTTCTGGGAGCGCGGCTATGCCGCGACGTCGGTGCAGGATCTGGTCGAAGGCACTGGCTTGTCGCGCAGCAGCCTCTACAGCACCTTCGAAAACAAGGAGGGGCTTTATCGGAAAGCACTACGCCGCTACGAGGCGGTGACCAGGGCCAACGTGGAGTTGCTGGCGGGGCCTGGTTCCGTCAAGGATCTGATCCGGCAACTGCTGATACACATCGTGCAGGATGAGCTGGGCGATCCGCAGCGGCGCGGCTGTCTGGTTGCCAACGCGACGCTGGAGCTGGCAGGCCGTGACGAAGCGGTCGCCGAACTGGTGGCGCACAACTTCCAGCGTTTGCAAAAGGCATTGGAGAAGCTGATCGTCCGAGGACAGCAGTCGGGCGAAGTCGCCGCCGCGAAGAACCCGCGCGCGCTGGCACGCTTTTTCGTCAATACCATGCAGGGGATGCGGGTACTGAGCAAAGGCAGCACCGCACAGCAGCGCCGGCAATGCTTGTTGGACGTAATCGACGTGGCACTCGATACGCTTTAGCCACAGCCCGTCTCCTTCGCACGCCAGCGTGCTGGGGATTCGGGTTTTTATTTGATCTAAACTGGAACGATCGTTCCAGTTAGAAATTTCACCACCGACCTCTTCAACCTGAAAGGAGTTCTTCATGACCACTGACAAGCATCCGACCATCGCCGTCCTCGGAACCGGCCTGATCGGCGCACCGGTTGCGCGCAATCTCCGCAAGCGGGGGTTCACGGTACAGGCCTGGAATCGAAAGACTGCCAAGGTACAGGCTTTAGCGGCTGATGGAATCCAGGCATTCGACAGCCCCGCCGATGCGGTACGAGGCGCCGACATCATCGTGACCGTGCTCAAGGACGGCCCCAGTGTCCAAGAGGCCCTGCAGGCTGCCGCACCGGCCTTGCACAAGGGAGCCATCTGGCTGCAACTGAGCACGGTCGGCATCCAGGGCATTGAAACCCTTGCCGCGCTGGCCGATCAGCATGGGCTGGTCTTCTATGACGCGCCGGTGCAAGGCACCCGTCAGCCGGCCAAACTGGCGCAACTGGTCATCCTCGCCTCCGGCCCGGTCGATCAGCGCGCAGTCGTTCAGCCGGTCTTCGATGCCATCGGCAAGCGCACCTTGTGGGTGTCGAAGCAAACGGGCGCCAGCAGCCGCCTGAAGCTCGCGCTCAACAACTGGGCCTTCGCGCTGACCCACGGGCTTGCTGAAAGCCTCGCACTGGCCAAAGGGCTGGACGTCGATCCAGCGCTGGTGGTGGATGTGATCACGGGCGGCCCGATGGACAGCGCTATTTCCAAGCCAAGGCCGCTGCCATCCTGGCCGGAAACTACACCGCCAGCTTTTCCATTGTCAATGCGGTGAAGGACGCCCGCCTGGTGGTCGATGCTGCCGCCCAGGCCGGAGTGCAAGTGGATGCGGCGCAGGCCGGCCTCACCCGCTTCGAACGTGCGCGGCAAGCCGGACATGGCGACAAGGACATGGCGGCGTCCTACCTCGCCTGATCTGCATGGGAGCAACCACAGCATGAACATTCAAGATCATGAAAAACCCGCAGCAGCGCCTGCGGCAACCGCCGAGGGGCTACCCGTCTGGAAACTGCTGGCGTTCACGATGGCGGGCTTCCTCGCCATCATGACCGACACCTCACCCTCACTATCAACGATAGTATTGGGGAAACCAGCGATGTACCATTAACAATGGCTGCAGCAGTCTCACTCGGCGACGGACCCAGCTTCGCCGGCCAGCGCTGTCTCGAATCGGAGCTGCACGATCGGGGATACTCGCGACACTCGGCAGATAGCTACTACTGTGAAAACTCATCTGGTCGTCAGCGGCACGGCAGACCGCAAGAACGTCAAATGGATGAAGAAGGTCACCGGTGAGCAAACCAACGGCCGCTAGGAATAGTAAGGCTGCGGCATTAATCTTGGCTTTCGCCCTGGGTCATGCCACAACGCTAAGCAAGGCTTCCTAGCGAACACTTTCCCACCAGCGGTTGAATTGGTGCGTTTGTTGTTTATCGAGCCGTACCAACGCACCCGGCTTCGGGGTGGGCAGACGGTACGCCTTTGCCCTGGCTCGCCTGGGTAATCTGCTTGAGTGGCTCGTCCCAGTCATGAGCGGCAATACTGAACCGGCCTACATAAAGCGAGTACTGTTCCACGCAGCCACGTCTTCATTGCCTATTATTCTCTATCTAACACTTTCCCCATCACGCCGCATCCTCGGCCATTCTCTGGCAAGTAGGAATGCGGACGGCGATTGTAGAAGTGGCAATGGCCGGCGGCGCGTAGCGCGGCCAGATGGTCACGAACTCGGAGTGGCTCTTTCTCGAGTGGCATGTTGCGAATTTCCTGCACAGCGTCCACTGCACCTAGCGGGTCGGCGGCGAGCGGCGCGAACAGCGCGTCGAAATCCCGAGTCGCCGGCCAATGCTCCGCAACCAGTTCGAAAGTCTTGAAGGCCGCAGTAAGAATTGACAGGCTGCTTACGAGTACTTCGGCGATCTGCTGGCGCGAAACAACACCATCTCTGGGGTCGCTGGCCCGGCGGGTATCGCCTTGAAGCGACACCAACCGTTGCTGATCGGGTTCGTTGTAGTCGAACCAACCGGGCCGCACAGTCGTGTAGGGGCACCCGCTGGCGCGCACCAGCCGTTCCGAGCGCCGCTTCCAATCGTGGCCGCCGAGGAGGCCCAAACGGGCATCCTCTCGCTTGGTCACACCAATGGCAGTCATGAGCGCGATCCGCGGTTTGAGATGGCCTAGGGCCATCAATACATTACGTACACCACCATAGTCGACCTCCTCTGCACGCTCGCCGCGCACGCTTCCCGCCCCCAGTGTAAAGACGATGGCATTGGGGCCCTCCACTATCTTGGCCAAACCATCAGGGCGGGTAACTTCGCCTACGACCAGTTCTGCCTCCGGCGGTAAGACGCGCCGAGCCTTTGCAGCGTCTCGGACCAACGCCCGAACCGCATATCCTTGCCTAAGGGCCTCGGCGACCACCAATCGCCCGATACTGCCGGTAGCGCCGACGACCAGCACCATCTTGGCGGCCGGTGAGTCCACTGCCGCGCCTTGGTCGAAATGTTGTGCAGCCATCAGCATCCCCCGGTTGTCATCGGTCGAGTGGACTGAAGCAACGGACGTCCTTGCATCACAGGGTTTTCGCGAAGAACGCTGTCAGCTTGCCGATTGCGGCGTCCACATATTTGGGAACCCAGTAGGTTTCGATATGCGTGGCGCCATCGATCTTGAACAACTCCTTATCCTTCGTGCCCTTAGCCTTGGCGAACGCATCCTCGCTCATATACAGGCTATCGGCCTTGCTGCCGGCGATCATCAACAGCGGCTGGTTGATCAGTTCGATCTGGTTGGTGGCGTCAAAGCGCATCAGGTCCAGCAAACTGCTCGTGGTGTATTTGAAGGTCGAGCCGGGGTGCGCGTGCGTCTTCCAGTAATATTCGTAACCCTGCCGATACAGATCAAACGGCAATTTTGCGATCTGCGCATCCGTCAGATTGGCGTCCCCCGAATAGAGGACTTCCCCGCCGGCCACTTCTTTGGCGCGAGCAGCCGAAGCCTGCTGCAGGCGCTCCTGGATGGAGTCCAGTTGCGAATCCTGGTAGCCATTGCGACGAACCCGTCCGGAGTTGAACATGCTCACCGTCGCAATCGACTTGAATCGCTTGTCGGTTTGCGCTGCCGCCAACGAATAGCCACCGCCGCCGCAGATGCCGAGCAGGCCGAGACGCGCGACATCGACTCCAGCATACCGACTGATGAAGTCGGCCATGCCATGGATGTCTTCGATACGGTATTCAGGTTTGTCCACGTTTCGGGGCTTCCCGCCGCTCGCACCCTGATACGCGGCATCCGCGGCAATTGTAATGTAGCCCTGTTCCGCTAAGCGCTGCGCATACAAACCTGCTACCTGTTCCTTCACCCCGCCATTCGGGTGAGCGACCACCACAGTCGGATAGGTCTTCTTGGGATCGTAGTTTGCCGGAGTGTAGACGTTGGCGGCAATATCCAAGCCATTGAGCTTGTATTTGACCGGATGGATATTGACCTTCTTTGGCTCATTCTTCGAAATCGCCCCTTCGTAGGCCAATGTGAATGGATTCTTCCTGTAGTCGGCCGACCACGCTTCGCCGCCCACGATGCCGACGGTTGCGGCCAAGAGCGTGGCCTTCAAAACTGTTCTTTTCATGAAAATACTCCTTAAAGCCAAAACAAAGCGCACCATAGAAGGATGCTCACAGGCCGTCATGACTATCAGCGATTGATGCGTAACCTTCGCGTCTTCGCTGAGGTTGGCGCCCGCACTCCGTCAGTCCAGGTTCTTTTCTGCGAGAAACTTCGATACCACGTCGGCAATCTGGACATTGTTCAAGTCCGACATCGGGAAGTGTGTGTTGCCCTTGATGCCGATCTCGGGCAGATGCACCACCGTCACGTCGCCGCCATGGCGGTTGACCGCATCACGCCACAGGCGGGCCATTTGCAACCGAGCACGCCAACTGTCCTGGGCCGGCAGGTCCATGCGCTGCTCGGGAATGTTGTCGCCATAGAGGATCAGGATCGGTATCCGCGTCAGTGCCGTGAACTGCGGCAAAGCCACGGCCTCGCCTTTCACGGTGTCGAACGCGCTCGGGATGGGCGCGGGCACTTCGCCCTGCGGGAAAATGAAACTGCTCCCCGGCTCGAACGAGACAATGGCCTTGACCTTGCCGTTTTTGATCGCGGTCAGCCAGCCTGGCCCGCCACCTTGAGAATGGGTGAACAGGATGCCAGGGCCGGTGCGATCGAAAATGGCCGATACCCCGTCCGATACGACGTTCATGTCAAATGGGCCGGTGTTCGGCGTCATTGCGCGGAAGAACTGGTTGAGCGTCTCCGGCTTGCGGTCGAACTGCACGCCCTGGAAGTAGTTCGGCCACAGGCCAACCCGAAACTGGTTGAACCAGAGTTGCTCATCCGGGGTCGGCTTGAGGCTAGCCTCGGCCATGCTGCGCCCCGCATCGCCACGTCGCGGTTGGTCGATCAAGTACACGCCGAACCCGCGCCGTAGGAAGATGGTCTGGAACCCCTCGCGGCCATCGGCCGTCGTTTCCCAGGTCTTGGAGAACTGGCCCGCGCCGTGCCACATGACAATGGGCAACTTTCGGGCATGGACCGGGATCTGGTAAAAGGTGTAGGCGTGGTCGCCACGGTAGGTCTGGCCCGCAGGCTCCAGCGGCTTTCGCGGATTGAATGTGCCTGGCGCTGTGGTTATCGAACCACCTGCGGCGAAGCTCCCTTGCTCTTGGACCTGCAGCGGGCCTGTGGAATTGCTGGAGCCACCGGGGCGGGTTGCGCACCCAGTGAGCAGAGCCACCATGGCGAGAGTCAGCAGGGTTTTGGTAACTTTCATGCTTAGCCTCCAGATGCAGCCGCAAGCGCCCGGTTCAGCGCTTCGTTCGCACGCTTGGCGGACTCGGCATCGCCGCTCTCGGCCAGCACCGTTGCCAACTGCCGCAACTGCCCAGCCGTCAGCCCCACCCGCATGCTGGCCCGCATGTGCGAGCGCAATTGCGCCTCCACGCCCGGCGTCGCGGCCAGCGCTCCGACGGTGGCCAGTTCGCGGCTCTGCCAGTCGAGGTTGTCGCGCTCGAAGATGTCGCCGAACAAATGCGCCTGGAGGAACTGGTTGATGACGGGCGCGAAGTCGAACACCGGGCCTTGAACTGGCCCGCCGGAAATCTTGGTCTGATTCGCTTTACCCACCGCAACCAGTTCACCTCCGGTAGCAATGGCTCGACTGGGTTCTCGCCCCGGCGCGTCCTGAATGCCGCGCTCTCTGCGCGCTTCCAACACCTTCAACAACTCCCCCAGCGCGTTGAGGCTTCTGGGGAAACCGGCGTAGGCATAGAGCTGCACCAGGATTTCCTTGGCCTCGCTGGTGGTCAGGCCCGCGTCTAGCCCTTGGTTTAACGCAGCGTTGAGTTTGGGCATGTCGCTGGCGGCCATGAACGAGGCGATCAGCGGAATGGCCCGCTGCTTGGCGGAAAGTGTTTCGGAGGAGGCTTGAGGCATGGCATGCGTCTCCACAGTGTTCTGGGCGGCGTGACCGGCTTCAACAGTCAGAGCGAAGCCTAAAGCCAAGATGGCAGAGACAGTTCGCGCCTTGCGATACTTAGCGAGCGTTGTATTGATCATCGGTCACTTTCTCCATCCAGATAACGCTCTTGCCATCCCTGTAGCCGCTCATGGCCAAATGGGTCATTGCGGTGTTCGGCGCGGCGCCGTGCCAGTGCTTGACGCCGGGCGGGCACCACACCACGTCGCCAGGGCGGATGATCTGCACGGGCTTTCCCCATTCCTGCGTGATGCCCACGCCTGACGTCACAACCAGCCGCTGCCCTGCAGGATGCGTATGCCAGGCGGAGCGCGCGCCAGGGTCGAACGTCACGTAGGCGAGCGATGCGTTGATGTTTTCGTTGGGGGCAAACAAAGGATCGACGCGCGCGCGTCCAGTAAAGTATTCGCCCGAGCCGAATGTGGAGGTTTGCTCGCCTGCCCTGATGACCTGCTGGGTAAGCGCTGCAGCAGGCGTGCCACCTTGACTTTGCGCATTGACTGCACTGCCAACGGAGGCGACGGCACAGATGGCGACTCCAAAGAAGAGAGACTTGTTCATGAAAGTTGATCCTTTGATGCCGGGCGTGCGCACATATCCTCCTTCGTGGGTCGAAACAGGGCTCGTTGCTGTCCACGTCCTGGGACTGACTCATCGCGAAGAGAACGCAGCGGAAAACCTCGATGCGGGATCGCATGGATCTCGTCGAACTGCGGAGCATCCAACCGAGATGCCGCGTAACCTTACGCCATCCCATATCTGGCGATTGCCATCGTACGGAAGTTGGCCGTTTCGATTAAGGCCGATATTCCGCATAGACTACTGAGCTGATCTCATGAATGGTCCGCCTCCATCTATGCGTAGACGGATCCACATGGCGGTCAACCCAAGGGCCAAATGGGAAGGCGGCTATTGATCCCGCCGGTCGTGCCCTTCAGCGAGAACTACTCCCGATGCCGCAAGGCGTCAGCAACGACCATCAAGGCGCGCGACGATTGCCGACGGCTGGGATAGTAGAGGTAGTAGCCCTGATAAGGAGTACACCAATCATCGAGTATGCGGATCAAGCGCCCCTCGGCGATGTGCTCTAGCACCATGTCTTCAGGGACATAGGCAAGACCATAGTCGGCCAGCGCCGTTCTGACGATGGACGAACTGTTGTTGAACACCCATTGTCCGTTCACGCGGAATTTGACCTCTTGCCCGCCCTGGTCGAAGTCCCACGGCAACAATCCGCCATGTGTCGGAAGTCGCAGGTTGATGCAATTGTGCTGCGTCAAATCATGAGGCGTCTTGGGCATGCCTCGGCAGGCGAAGTATCCGGGTGAGCCCACGACAGCGATACGCAGGTCCGGGCTGATACGCACGGCGATCATGTCCTTGTCCACCCGATTGCCCAAGCGCACGCCTGCGTCAAAGCGCTGGGATACGATGTCCGACATCGTGTAGTCGATGTTGATCTCGACGTTGATGTCAGGGTAGTCCCGCATGACCTTGGACAGCTTGGGCCATAGCACGCTGTTTGCTGCGTGCTCCGCCGATGTAATGCGAATGGTTCCGGCAGGCTTGGCGCGCAGCTCCTTTACAGCGGCCACTTCGGCATCGATCTCGTCGAACTGCGGCGCTACAGTGTTGAACAGGCGTTCGCCCGCCTCCGTGGTCGCAATGCTGCGCGTGGTGCGCGCCAACAGCCGGACGCCCAGGCGGGTCTCCAGACCCCGAACGGCGTGGCTCAACGCTGAAGGGGAGACTCCAAGCAGCGCAGATGCCCTGGTAAAGCTGCCTTCGCGCACCACATGGACGAAGGCAAGGACGTCATTGAAAGTCTCCAATGCCATGACTCACTTCTCCTTCGGAGGATAGCGCAGCGCATCAATCAGCACGGTCATCGCGCGAGACAACTGCCGGCGACTGGGGTAATAGAGGTGATACCCCGGCAATGCAGGGCACCAATCCTGAAGGACCTGCTGAAGCCGGCCCTTGGCGACATAAGGCCGTGCCATCTCCTCCGGAACGTAACCAAGACCAAAGCCATCTAGCGCCGCATGAAGGATTTGCCTTGTGCCATTGAAGACGAGCTGCCCTTGGACCCGCACTTTGACTTGGTGCCTTCCCTTCTTGAATTCCCAGGCGTAGATATCCCCATGGCTCATCAGCCGCAGATTGATGCAATCGTGATTGGCCAGATCCTGCGGCTTCAGGGGCGGTGGGCGCTTCGCCAGATAGGCGGGTGAGCCGACGATCGCGATGCGCATGTCGGGGCTGATGCGCACCGTAGTCATGTCCCGAGCCAGGTCGTCACCGAGGCGCACGCCAAAGTCGTATCGCTCCGTCACGATGTCAGTAAAACGCGACTCTGCAGTGACCTCGACTTTGATCTGCGGATACCTGTGGAGCAACTTTGCAAGCCTTGGCCAAAGCACCGTTTCCGCTGCATTCTCCGTGGCGCTGATGCGGATGGTGCCCGCAGGCTTATCACGCAGTTCTCCCACCGCCGTCAGTTCCGCCTCGATCTCCTGGAAACGAGGGGCGATGTTCCGCATCAAGCGCTCGCCCGCCTCTGTCGGCGAAACACTGCGGGTGGTCCGGGTCAGCAGCCGAACCCCCATCTTGGTCTCAAGCGCACGAATCAGGTGACTCAGCGCTGATTGAGACACGCCGAGCTGCGCGGCTGCACGCGTGAAGCTCTGCTCTCGCGCCACCGCTATAAACGCCAACAAGTCGTTGTAGCTGTCTTTGGGCATTGATGAGTTCAACTCACAAGAATATGTCGATTT
The DNA here is from genome assembly GCF_058782875.1 of Cupriavidus sp. FW305-F7. Taxonomy (NCBI): domain Bacteria; kingdom Pseudomonadati; phylum Pseudomonadota; class Betaproteobacteria; order Burkholderiales; family Burkholderiaceae; genus Cupriavidus; species Cupriavidus sp. FW305-F7. Next base: position 54,101 of record NZ_JBYSYC010000036.1, read on the forward strand.
TACTATCTAGTTGTTCAGAAGTGGGACCGCTACATTGCTCAATGCAGTGGTCCCACGACGATTCCGCAAGGCCCGGAAGGTCCTGCAGATGCTTGGACATCGCCTGTCGCGGCAATATGCCAGGCGGTCCGGCCGGGCATTCGACCCGGCCGTCATCGAGCACTTGCTGCACGCCCTCGCTGGCGATGCAGGGGATCGGCTTCACAGGAGAAACGAAAAATGCAAAAGCGCAAACTTGGAAATAGCCATCTGGAGGTCTCGGCCATAGGTCTCGGCTGCATGGGCTTGAGCCACGGCTACGGCCCGGCCACGGGCACCAGGCAGGCGATCTCGCTGATCCGGGCTGCTGTGGACAGCGGCGTAACCTTCTTCGATACGGCAGAGGTATATGGCCCCAATCTCAACGAGGAAATCGTCGGCGAGGCGCTTGCTCCGGTGCGCGACCAAGTGGTGATCGCCACCAAATTCGGCTTCACTTTCGGCAACGACAACAAGCAGCAGATCCTCAACAGCCGGCCGGCGCACATCCGCTGGGCGGTCGAAGGCTCACTCAAACGCTTGAAGACGGACGTGATCGACTTGCTTTACCAGCACCGGGTCGATCCCGAGGTGCCGATCGAGGACGTCGCAGGAACAGTCAAGGACTTGATCGCCGAAGGCAAGGTCAAGCACTTCGGTCTATCCGAGGCAGGTGTTCAGACTATCCGCCGTGCGCATGCGGTGCAGCCTGTCACTGCTTTGCAGAGCGAATATTCGCTGTGGTGGCGTGAACCAGAGAAGGAGGTCTTGCCGACGCTCGAAGAACTCGGCATTGGCTTTGTCCCCTTCAGCCCCCTCGGAAAAGGCTTCCTCACCGGAACCATCGGTACGGAAGCCACGTTCGGCAGCGATGACTTCCGCAGCATCGTGCCGCGCTTTTCACCGGAAGCCCTGCAAGCCAATCAAGCCTTGGTAGATCTGCTAAGCGAAATCGCCAAGGGCAAGAGTGCGACTTCCGCGCAGATCGCACTCGCATGGCTGCTGGCGCAAAAGCCGTGGATCGTGCCGATCCCCGGAACGACCAAACTGCACAGGCTGGAAGAGAACCTTGGCGCGGTCTCGGTGGAGCTTTCCCCGACAGATCTGGGCGAAATCGCGCAGGCCTTGGCGGAAGTCAGAATTAAAGGTGACCGCTATCCCGCCGCGTTGCAGGCGCGCGTAGGACGATAACCCAGGGATATCTCAATGGCTTCTGTTCATGCTTCGACTCGGCGCACGGTAATTGGGTGCGTTCTTTTCATTCGCCCATGACCGGTTTCTCCGAATCCATTTACTACCCCAAGCAGGAACTTACTATGCAACACGTCACCCTGAACAACGGCGTCGTGATGCCGATCCTCGGCTACGGCGTTTTCCAGATTCCCGATGCACAGGAATGCGAACGCTGCGTTGTTGAGGCCATTGGCTCCGGCTACCGGCTGATCGACACAGCGGCCTCTTACCTTAACGAGGACGCAGTTGGCAGGGGAATCAAGAACGCCGGCGTACCGCGTTCCGAGCTCTTCGTGACAACGAAACTGTGGGTGCAAGATGCCGGCTACGAGCGTACTCAGCAAGCCATCGAAAAATCGCTGCGCCGTATGCAACTGGACTATGTGGACCTGTACTTGATCCATCAACCCTTCAGTGACGTGCATGGGTCATGGCGCGCGATGGAGGACGCGCTGAAGGCGGGCAAGGTGCGTGCGATTGGCGTCAGCAACTTCTTCCCGGACCGGCTAATGGACATCATCGCCTTCAATGAAGTCGTCCCGGCAGTCAATCAGGTGGAAGTCAATCCATTCCATCAGCAGCACGAGAGCGTCACCTTCATGCGCGACAACGGCGTGCAGGCGGAGGCCTGGGCCCCCTTTGCGGAGGGACGCAACAATCTTTTCCAGAACGAGGTACTGGTTGACATCGGCCGCAAGCACGGCCGCTCCGTTGGTCAGATCGTACTTCGCTGGCTGGTGCATCGCGGCATCGTCGCCCTCGCCAAGTCGGTCCGCAAGGAGCGGATGGAAGAGAACCTGCACATCTTCGACTTCGATCTTGACCCATCCGATATGGAGCGGATCGCGACCCTGCAAACCGGCCAAAGCAGCTTTTTCTCGCATCGAGACCCGGCCATGGTCAAGTGGATGAGCGAGCGTCAGCTCGACCTTTAAAGCGGATAATCTCAAGCGATGGAAAGCAGACGCACCGCCAACGTAGCTCCATGAATACAGTACATTGGCTTTCTCATGCACGGAAACTGGCCGGAGGAGTTTTTCCCGTGCTCCTCGCATCGTCATGCGGCGACGCCAGTGAAGTGAATTCCGCGGCAGTCGAAGCGACAGCGGATCATGCCTCCCAGGGAGGCAGTACTCAGCACCAACTCCCTCATCTGCGCACGGAAGATCGCCTCGGCGACCTGCTGAACCATCCCGCTTTTCAGGGCTTCAGCCATCGCATGTTGCCTTGGGATGGCCATGCTTATGACGAGGCAATGCGGCTGAAGGACATCCACCAGCTCCTGCCATATCACACGCATGTAGAGCCCGCTGTCGTCGTCGGCTCGCTTAACCGCATGGTCGACGACGCGAATGTCGGACGAACCGTTTTTTACGACTTCCATACCGAGGAAGAGAAACAAGCGAACCCAGCGTTGCAGCATACCGGCCTGTTCTTCTTTCGCGGCAAGCCCGGCGCGCCCTTCGCCGTCATCGCCCCTGGCGGGGGATTTGCCTACGTAGGCTCCGTGCATGAAGGTTTCCCATACGCGGATGAGATCAGCAAGCGAGGGTTCAATGCCTTTGTCCTGAAGTATCGAGCAGGTCATGGCGGCGGGGTGGCCACCGAGGATCTGGCAGCGGCGGTTGCGTACATCCTCCAGAACGCGCGCATGCTGCAGGTGAGCATCGATGGCTATTCGCTGTGGGGCAGTTCCGCTGGGGCACGGATGGCTGCCCAGATCGGATCGCACGGCACCGCACGATTTGGCAGCCCGCCATACCCCAAGCCTTCCGTGGTCGTCATGGCCTACACCGGCCATTCGGAGATCACCGCATCGGAACCGCCGACCTTTGTCGTCGTGGGCGATCGCGATGGCATTGCACCTCCCGCCCTGATGGAAACGCGGGTTGCTGCGCTCCGGCGTATCGGAACATCGGTCGAGTACCACAAGTATCCCAGTGTTGGCCACGGATTCGGCACGGGCCAAGGCACTACTGCACAAGGCTGGATCGGCCAGGCCATTCAATTCTGGACCAAGGAAATCAAGTACCCGCCATGATTCAACCCAGGAAAAAAATCGCAAGCTTCAGCGCACTGGCCACGTTGGCCGCCAGTGCCATTCTCGTGGTGGCCTGGCAGGCGGCGCATGCGGAAGCCACGCGCGTCACGTTTCCCAAGCTCGACGATCTGGTGCACTACACGACGGTCAGGCGTGGCAACGTGACCGAGCACATTTCAACCACGCGTGCGGCGATCGAGGCCATCCAGAAGGGGCAGCCTGTGCCGAACGGCACGTATTTCGTGCTCGCGGACTATCGAGACGAGAAGCTCTACCGCTACTTCGTCATGGAGAAAGGCCAAGGCTGGGGGGCGGATTTTGAGGAGCGCCGCCGCACCGGCGATTGGCAGTTCCAGTGGTACTGGCCCAATCAGCAAATAAACTTGAAGGAAAACACCGCACGTTGCATATCCTGCCACTCATCGCAGAAGGACCGGGACTATCTGTTCACTGCAAGGCGCCTGTCGGAGTTTCGCGGCAAGCCCGTAGAGTAGCCACGACGCACAGGAGCCTAAGTTGAATCCCGTTTTCCTACTGAGACTGGTCCTTGACTGTATCGCTGCCGCGCTGCTGCTATTTGCCCTCGCCTACTTCTGGCAAGGCAACGCGTCGCATGAATGGGCCGGCATCGGCATGTTCGTGCTGCTCGTCGTTCACAACGTATTCCATCGCCGGTGGTTCGCCGCACTCTCGGCGGCGCCACGACAGCGGCGCGGAAAGCTCAACATCGCTGCGACATTTATGCTCCTGGCCGGGATGCTGGCGCTGCTAGGCACCAGCATGGTGATATCCGAGACGATGTTTGCCGGTCTGCGCCTGGACGACGATTTCACGGCGCGACAAATTCATGCCGGTATCGCCTACTGGCTGCTGATCATCGTAGCTATCCACCTCGGCTTGCGCTGGCCGCTGCTCATGGCGGTCGCCCGCAAGCTGTTCGGCATCGCGCAGCCGAACGCGACCCGGACGGCCGTGCTACGCTTGATCGCCATCGGCATCGCGGCCCAGGGTGTATGGAGTGTGCTCGCCTTGAACTTGCGCTCCAGGCTCTTGTTCCAGATGTCGCTGGACTGGTGGAATTTCGAGGAGTCGGTCTCGGGTTTCTTTGGTCACTGCATCGCCATCGCCGGCCTGTGGATGTTCCTCACCTACTACACGATGCATTGGGTGCAGCGCCGCAAGCGCACGGCGTCGGCAGGAGGGCTTGTACCAGGAGGACTGGAAAGATGATGAGCGGCTCGAGCCCCCGGGCCGGAGCGCACCAGCGGCGCCCCCTCCGCACCAATTGCTTCTCAACGCGCCCGAAACGCGTCCAGAAATTCGTTGACGTCCTCCACCTCATCCAACCGCTGCGCCAAGGCCAGCATTCGATCCACGTTGCATTCGGGTAAACCTTCGTGCCACTTGTCCGCGAGTTCAGGCCACGTGGTCCCCCCGCGTTTGCTGTGACCGCGTGGGTAATCGACACGCGCGGACAGCGAGGCGCCGTCCACCGTGGTGATGGTTACGATGGAGCCGCGCCCATCAGGCTGGTCGCGGTCGAGATCCGGATGGCCACGCAATGTGATGCGCTGGCGCAGCCGCGCAAACGCTGCATCCGCCAGCACCTCGGGAAACGGCGATTCCCGTAGCTTCAGTCCTCCGCGCACCAGTGCCGCGCTCAACATGTCTTGCAGGCAGATATTGTGCATGTCCCGGTTGTCTACGACCTTCATCGTGTTGGTTGGCATACCGACGTCGACGGCCGCGATCTGCTCGACAAGAATACTGTGCGTAGCCACCAACTCGAGGGCAGCCTCCACGGGAGCATGGATCGGATAGCCGGCGTTCAGGAACTTGAAATTGGCACCCATGATGGCGAACTGGTCCCCGAGCCCACGGGTCACTGCTTCCTGCTGCCCCTCAGCGCCCCATGCATGCAGCACGCCATACGGCGCGCCGACGATGTCCTCATGGCCTTCCAGTCCTGCGCGCGCCATTAATGCCCCGCTCACACCTGCCGAGGCAAACTGGCCGTTGCACAGGGACTTGCTGATGTGCCGCTTCTCTGCATAGAACGAGGCCAGCGCGTTGGTACTGAAACTTGTAAGCGCCAGCGCGTGGGCATGACGGGTGGCGTCAAGCCCGAGCAGTCGGCTGGCCGCAGCGGCACAGCCGAACGCATAAAGGAAATCGGAATTGAGGCCGAAGCGGTCTTTGACTCCGTAGAGCTTGCCACAGGCTTCCACTATGCGCACACCAACGTCATACCCGAGCACGACAGCATTCACTAGTTCCGCACCAGTCGCCCGCTGCTTCTCGGCCATGGCCACAGCAGCGTGGACGATGCTGGCACCGGGATGCCCCCCCACCACATGCGCGCCATCGACCTCCTCGCCGTGGCCCGCAGCGCCGTTGGCCAGCGCCGCGTTGGGCGCGGACACGCGTTGGCCCGTCGCGTAGATGCGCGCTTCCGGTGGGCCCCCGGCCTCGCAGGCGTAGCGCGCACTGAGGTCGCCGGCGAGGCTGCGCCGACCGAAGTAGGAACATGCAATCTCATCGACGATCACCAGCTTGGCACGCTCCCGCACATTCGCGGGGAGCGCATCGGGTGTGGTGGATGCTGCGTAGCGAGTAAGCGTCGTAGTTAGAGTTTCAGTCATGATTCGCCTCAGTCAATCTTGATGTTGGCACCCTTGATCAGCTTGCCCAGTTCGTTCGCGTCGGAGCGCATCATGGAAGCCAGTTGTTCGGGGGTAGACACCAATGGCTCCACGCCAGCGTCCTCGAACTTCTGCCGGATCTTCGGCGAAGCTAGCATCTTCGAGATCTCGGCGTTGAGCCGGTCCACGATCGGCTTTGGCGTGCCGGCCGGGGCGAACACCGCGTACCACGACTTGTGGTCATAGGCGGGCAATCCGGCCTCGGCGAAAGTTGGAACCTGCTGAAGAATCGGGATTCTTCTCGAACCCGTCACGGCCAACGCCTTGAGCTTACCCGTCTTCACTTGCTGAGCGATTGCCAAGGGCGTCCACAAAGAGACCTGATACTGACCCGAAATGGCGTCAGTCAGCGCCGGGCCAGCGCCACGGTAAGGGATATGCAACATCTGCATTCCCGTCAGCAGTTTGAACTTCTCGAGTCCCAAGTGCGATGTACCGGCATTACCTGAAGACCCGTAACTGATTTGGCCCGGATGGGCCCTGGCATAGGTGATGAGTTCGCGCACCGAGTTGACGGGCATGGTCGGATGAACCGCCAGCACGAAGTGGGTGAGCCCCACCGCTCCGACCGGTACGAAGTTCTTGACGGGGTCATAGCTCTGCTTGGCCAACAGCGGCATGGTGAGGAAGGCGTCCGTTGCCACCAGCAAGCTGTAGCCGTCCGGAGCGGAACGGGATACTGCGTCCGCCGCCATAGCGGTATTCGCACCTGGACGGTTTTCCACCACGCCCGGCTGTCCCATGCTTCCTTGTAACCAGTCCGCAAAAAGTCGGGCGATGGCATCGGTGCTGCCGCCGGGCGGAACGCCAACCAGCACCTTGATGGGCTTGCTGGGATAGGCCGGCTGCCCGTTCTGTGCGCCGGCCAGCATGGTCTGGGTGGCAGTCAGGCCGGCGACAAGGACTTTCAGAACGGTGGTGAATCGAAACATGCCTGCCCCTTTTTGTTCGTATTTACGATCGATATATCGTATATACGTATTCGTTGCCACTCTAAGGGGCGGGAGTCACAGTGTCAATGTTGTTTTTCCCGGAGCTGCCGTGTCGACCAATGCGCACCCCAGTGTTACGAATTCGTACATGGAAGCGACGTGCGTGAGAGGTACCGCACGTGCTTGGAGACCAATATCAGATCGTGCCACCGTCGCGGCCGCACAGCCCGCGGAACGCCCTCACACATGCGCGATAACTGACTTTGGGAGCGGCTGCAAGCCCATAGTCTGCGGCTTGGCCTTCGCCTTGCATGGCATACAAGGACCCTAACGACCCTCAGCAGAAGATTTCTTGATCGGGACGCCGCCCCCACCCACACCACCAGAGCGAAGCCACTGCTTTCGAGTACGCACCAAGCGGTCACGCTTGAGCTTTCCCATCGTGGCCGGAGCGCTCGCTTGCATCCTTTGCAAGCCCATCGCCAAACCTCGTAATGGACCACCATGCAAAGTACTCAGAGGCGATTAGCCGCCGCACCCAATGCGTTTCGCACCGAACACAACGATATCGAATCGCCAAGTCAGAATCAGCCTGAAGACTCCCGTCCAAACCATCCCGCTCCAGCCAGCGATGGGGGGTATATCGACGTCTATCGAGGTTGAGGTCACTACAATCCAGGCAAGGTTCTCCGTCCCATTTCCTCCGTGGCATTGTTTGCTCCATCAAGCCAGGTCCCTCTGTCTGAGTTCTATTCCAGCGACGGACCACCGCCCAGAACAACGCATTCAGGGCCCGCTCATCGAGCGCCTCGATGGCATGTCTATTCAATTGCAGATGAGCCAGCCTAAGCACACCTAATTCTGCGGCGCATGCCAGCCATATCAGGTGACGTCGGCCTTCTGCCGCTCTAATATGCTTCTCCAAAACAGAAGCCAGACGTATCCTGTAGTTCCCGCCGCTCGCTTTACAGGCCTCCCTCTCGGCCTGCCGACGCGCGACTCTTACTTCCGCTAGCAACGCCGATATGCACTTTAATGGCTGGCTCTTCGTCATAGATCGCCTCGTGCATGCTTCATAAGGGTGCACTTCCTCACTTGTTGTATCTTAAAAAAGCCCAACCGTTCCGGTTGGGCCCCGAGACCCTGGCGAAGCGTTTGCTCCCGCCAGGATGGAGACATGGTTCGCCATTCCTCTGGCGCAAACCGATGGAAGCAGCAGACCTCACTATCCTTCCCCTCGCCGGCGGCAATCACTCACTTTGCTCAGTCGTTACCGTCGATGCGGCAGAGGATCCGATGCGCCAATCGCAGATGCGGACGGTCAAGCATCGCACCTCCAAAGCGGACAACACCCACATGTCGTGCTCTGTCGAACGCATCGACAACGCCCCGGGCCCAGGCGACTTCTTCTGGCTGCGGCTCGAACACCTTGTTAATGCTGGCGATATGCGATGGATGCGCAGCGGCTTTCGCCGAGAAGCCGTCTCGTTTCGCGAGCAGCGCCTCCGCTTCAATTTGAACTTCGCTGGACAGGTCTGTGCTCACCGCATCAATGGCCTGAACTCCTGCCTGCGCGGCTGCCAACAAGCAAAGCGTTCGCGCTACCGAGAATGGTGGCGTAAATGTTCCATCACTGACAGCTTGCAAGGCTCCGATATCCGCCGCCAAATCCGCTACACCCCACATCAACGCCGACAACCGCAGGGGAGGATTTTCATAGGACGATAATCCAAGCACTCCCGCTGCCGACTCGGTCGCCATAGCAATCACTTCAGTCTTGTGGCGACCTTCGAAGTACACCTGCTCCAACGCTTCAAGGTAGTCGCAAAGCCGATAAACATCGCTGATTCCCCTACACTTCGGCAGCACGACAGCGTCCGGAGCATGTGGAATTACCGCCTGCAAGTCCCGCAGAATATGCTCTGTATTCAGGGCATTGATACGAACACAAACGGCGGCACCTATCTCATCCCGCCTTGCCCGCAGGAAGCTTCCCAGTTGTTCTCGAGCTGAAGCTTTTTCCCCTTCGGCGACGGGATCCTCCAGATCGAACACAAGCGCATCTGCGCCGGAACGCAAAGCGGCATTAAGCTTGCGATCGCTATCGGCAGGCACAAACAACAACGATTTGAGTGATCCGGTTCGTCCAGAGAACATGTGTGATATCCCTTAGGTTCTTCAACGCTTCATTTTCTTCGCCATCCCCCCTCAATCAGATGCACAAGCGGCCGATCCGCCAAGTTGTGGCAAGGTCTTGGCGAAGTCACCAGTCGGCCGATTCAGACAATGGTCCGGCAACATCGCTGTCGGGCTGCCATACTCTCTCCCACAGAAGTTCGCGTCGCTGGGGGCGGTTGTCATAGTTCCGTGCGGGAGGCAACAAGACAATACGGTCGTCCGCGATAATGCGAACACCTCGGATCTGTCGCCCGCCGATCCGGCTGGGGTCAGATGCCATGTCAACTTCAACAACCAAGGTATCGCCATCAAATGAGTACGGGCCACCATATGAGCTATACCCACGTGTTCCATTGACTCCCTCTGAAGGGTCTCCATTGCACAGTGCCGCGAGCATGCGTCCGCTCACGAAAGCAATGTGTCCTATTGGGTTCGCCCCATAGGGTGGTGCGAGGACGGCGCCATGCTCATCCCAGGCGCGACTATCAACAAGTCGCCAGACACCTTCCAGTTTAATCATTCTGAAGCTCCTAGAGACCACAAGCACACTACCGAAGCAGCGGCGTCAGAACATCTTGTGCTGACGTGTCCCAGCCAGCTCGAAGCCGTTACGGCGCACCCCACCCGACTTTAGGCTTATTCCGGTTGGATGCCAGCCTCTGAGATTCTTCGCTTCCACAGGGCACTCTGCAGGCGCATAAAAGTCGAAAACTCGTCGACAGACGTAGGTTCGACGATCGAACCTGTGGTCTGCTCCAGGCGCGCCTTGACGGCTGGCTGCTCGAGGGCGGCACGCAATTCCCGGTTCAGCCTGTCGATGATGGGTGTCGGCGTTCCTGCCGGCGCCACTAGCCCCAGCCAGGCGAACAGTACGTACTCTTCTAGCCCGGAAACTTCCCGCAGCGCCGGCACCAAAGAAACAGCGTCGACACGCTTTGGGCTGGTCACGCCAAGAGCACGGATCTTGCCGGAATCAATGAGGGGCTTGGAAGCCGCGACATCGACAAAGGTAAAGTCGATTTGCCCCGCCATCAGATCTGTGAATACTTGTGGTGCGGTCTTGTAGGGCACCGGCAGAGCCTTGATCCGGGCCATGTTCAGCAGCATCGCTGCCGATACCTGACCTCCCGTATTGCCGTAACCGTAGCTCAGCTTTCCGGGGTTGTCGCGCGCGAACCGAACGAGATCCTGGCTGGATTTGAACGGCGAATCTTGCCTGACAAGGAGCGCCAGCGGATTGATGGTCATGCGCCCGATCGGCGCAAAGCTCTTGACCGGCTCATAGCGGAGCGTCTTATAAAGATACGGATTGGCTGAGTGGGTGGAGTTGGTGGCAACCAGCAGCGTGTATCCATCCGGCCTCGCGTTCGCGACGATCTCTGTACCAATCTGCCCGCTCGCGCCCGGCTTGTTGTCAATGACAATCTTGGCGTTCATGCCCTTTGCCATCTGATCCGCGACTATCCTCGTGATAACGTCAGTGCCCGCCCCGGCTGCGAACGGCACCACGATTGTGATCGGCTTGGACGGGTATGGGTCCTGTGCTTTTGCCACAGCAACGGCGGATAGCAGCGCCACCAGAACAAGGGCAGTTCGGGGTCCCATCCTTATGTCTCCTGAATTGCGATAGATTCAGCTATCGCTGTTTTAGTTACCTTCCGCCGCTTCGATAATCTGAAGCGCCTGAGTCAAGTGTGGCTTGTCAACCATCATGCCCTTTACCTGCACAGTGCCTTGACCTCCGGCTGCGGCAAAGGCAGCCACAATTTCACGGGCATGCTCAACCTCCCGCTGATCCGGCTTGAAACTCGCATTGATGATGTCAATCTGGTCCGGATGAATGGCAAACTTGGCAGTGAAGCCATCCTGGCGCGCACGCCGCACTTCCTGCTGCAGCCCGTCGGGGTCGCGGAAGTTCGCGAAAATGGTATCGATCGCCGGCGTGCTCGCGACCTTTGCGCCCAACAGACACAGGCTTCTGGCAAGTTGATATGTGAACTGGTACGCCGCATCGGCACCTTTGTTGGTCGAGGCGCCAACGGCCGTTGACAGGTCTTCCGCCCCCCATGTCAGCCCAGCCAGCCGGCCGCTGACATTGCGATATGAACCGAGTTCAAACATCGCCATGGGGGTTTCCGTTGCGACGGAGATGATTCGGATGGATTCTCCTTCGACGCCTTCCCGCCGCTCCAGCGCTGTCAGGTAATGCGCAAGACGCACGATATCGCCGCCGGCGTTGCATTTTGGCAGCAGTACCCCGTCCGGGGCACCTCCTACTACCTGCGCGATATCGTCCAGCATCTTTGCCGAGTCAATCGGGTTGATACGCACCCAGATCTGCTGGCGTGTACGGTCAGGGTTGGCCTGCAGGAACTCCCGCACCAATGCCCTGGCTGCGTCCAGGCGCTTCTCGGAAACGGAGTCCTCCAGGTCGAGTACCAGCGCATGTGCGTTGCTGGCCCGCCCTTTCTCCATCTTGCGCTCACTGTCGCCGGGTACGAAAAGGAAAGACTTTGGATTGAGCATGATTACCTCTGCAGCACGCGGTTATGTCAGGTCGCCGACTTCTTCAGCATCAGTGCCGTCCGGCGGCACCTGGCGACCAGGACGTCGTTCTGGTTGAACCCTCGATGCTCAAACACGACGATGCCCGCGTTGGGGCGCGACGAGCTTTCCCGCCGGCTCATGACCTCCGTCTCAACGCGAACCGTGTCGCCGTGAAACAGTGGCGCAGGGAACCTGATTTCCTCGAAACCGAGATTGCCGACGGTGGTCCCCAAGGTCGTGTCGCCCACCGAAACGCCGACGACGAGACCAAGCGTGAATGCGCTGTTTACGATGCGCTGTCCGAACTCGGTATTGTTGCGGCAGTACTCCTCGTCAATGTGGAGCGCTGCCGGGTTGTGCGTGAGCGCAGAGAACAGAACGTTGTCAATTTCGGTGACGGTGCGTCGGATCTCATGCTGGAAGATCCGCCCCACTTCCAGTTGCTCGTAGTATTGACCTGCCATGATTGCCTCGTCTCGTTTCTTTAGAAGTTCACGTTGTCTGCACCCTTAAGGGCAAGCATACTGCGTGCCTCGTCTGGCGAAGCGATGCTTAGCGACAAGCCCTCGAGAATCGTGCGCACCCGCCGGACCTGGGCAGCGTTGCTTTCGGCCAGAGTCCCCGGACCGTCCCACAAGGAATCTTCCAGACCCACGCGTACGTTTCCGCCCATGGCGCCCGCCATCGCCGCAATTGGCATCTGGAATCGCCCGGCGCCGAGAACCGACCAGATGAACTGGTCACCAAACAGGCGGTCGGCGGCCCGCTTCATATGCGCCACGTCTTCAGGATGGGTACCGATACCGCCGAGAATGCCAAAGACCGTCTGCACAAAGAAGGGCGGCTTAACGATGCCACGGTCGGCAAAGTGAGCAAGGTTGTACAGATGTGAGGTGTCGTAGCACTCGAACTCGAAGCGAGTACCGTTATCCGCGCAGGAAGACAGAATGAACTCGATGTCTTTGAACGTGTTCCTGAACACCATGTCACGTGTTGACTCGAGATACTTCGGCTCCCAGTCGTACTTGAACGTCGGGTACTTGCCAAGCAGCGGGTAGAGGGCGAAGTTCATCGATCCCATGTTGAGTGATGCCACTTCAGGCTTGAGTTGCAGTGCAGGCTGCAGGCGTTCTTCCACCGTCATGGCCGGAGAACCGCCGGTTGTCAGGTTGATGATGCCGTTCGATCTCGCCTTGATATTTCCCACAAACTCCTTGAACAGTTCCACCGACTGCGACGGACGACCATCCTTCGGATCACGCGCATGCAGGTGAACGATCGCACAGCCGGCCTCAATCGCGCCGACGGCAGCGTCCTCGATCTCCCGGGCCGTGATTGGAAGGTATTGGGACATGGTTGGCGTGTGGATGGCGCCGGTCACCGCGCATGTAATGATGACTTTTCTCTGCTTGGCCATTTGCTTTATCCTCGGTTGGCGTAGCGCTGTACAGCTGCGCCTTAGCGAATCACATTGGTTGTACGGAGTCGTTCGATCCGGTCTGCTGACAGCCCGAGCTCCTGCAAGATCTCTTGCGTGTGCTGCCCGTGCGTGGGGGGCGGAGATCCGGCCTCTCTGGCTTCATCGTTGAGCTTGAAAGGCTGCCCCACCGACCTGACCGGACCCACGTCGGGATGGACGTAGTCCACAAACATGCCGGTTGCTTCGGTGTGCGGATGCGCCAGCAATTGGCCGAGCGTATTGATGGGTGAACACGGCACGCCCACCATCCCAAGCTTCTCGTTCCAGTAGGCAACGGACTGGGTCGCGATAACGGCCTGCACCATCGCGATGGTCTGCGCTCGATTTGTAACCCGATCGGCGTTGGTCCGGAACTTCGGATCGTCGACGACCTCCTCCAAACCCGCAAGCTTGCAGAACTTCCTCCAGAGATTGTCGTTGGCGACGCCAATCATGATTGGGCCGTCAGCCGCCTCGAACGCCTGGTAAGGACAAAGCGACTCGTGGCTGGAACCACATTTTGGAGGCTGAACCCCTAACTGCCAGTAGCTCTGCAAGTTATAGCGCTGCAGCGCCAGCGCGGTTTCGAGCAGCGAGACCTTGATCGTGCCTCCCTTGCCGGTGACCTGCCTCTCGAGAATCGCCGCCAGGATGCCGATGATGGCGTGGGTGCCAGTCATCTGGTCGATGGGAGAGATGGGGCTGCGGATATATCCGCCGCCTTCATCGCCGGTCATCGACATGACGCCGGCGAAGGCCTGCAGAATGACGTCATAACCGGGGGCGTTGCGTAACGGGCCTTCGCGACCAAAGCCGGAGATGCTGCAGTGAATCAGCTTCTCATTGACGCCTTGCAGCGTCGCAGCGTCGATGCCAAGGCGCTCAGCGACTCCGGTGCCGAAGCTTTCGATGGCGACGTCGGCCTGCCTGGCCAACTCGTGCACCAGCGCACGCCCCTCCTCCGTCTTCAGATCGACCGCAATGCTTCGCTTGTTCCGGTTGACGCTCAGGAAGACCGCACCAAGCCCTTCGCCCCGGAACGGCGGCCACCCACGGGTTTCATCCCCCAATCCAAGCGACTCGACCTTGATTACGTCGGCACCCAGGTCTCCCAGAGCCTGTCCACACAGTGGACCGGCCAAGACTCTAGATAGGTCCAGGACCTTGATCCCGGTTAATGGTTTCATACTGTCTCCAGCTTACATGTCCAGCTCGCGCATTTCGCAGAACGACTTGCTGCCTTGCATACCGGACGCCGACGCGCGGCAGGCGCTAGGTTCGGATTTCAATACGACTTGGGCAGATCAAGGACTTTTTCAGCGATGTAGCACAGGATCATCTGCTCCGACACGGGTGCCAGCCTGTTCAGCAGCACTTCGCGCAGCAATCGCTCTACGTGATACTCCTTCGCATAGCCCATGCCGCCGTGCGTCATCACTGCCTGCAAGGCAGCCTGATAGCCGGCCCGCGCGCCGAGGAACTTGGCACCATTCGCTTCCGCCGCACACGCCTCGCCTCGGTCATACAGTTCCGCCGCTTTCGAAGCCATCAGCAGCGCCGAGCGCAGGTTGAGCCAGCATTCCGCCAACGGATGCTGGATGGCCTGGTTCTGTCCGATTGGACGATTGAACACAACGCGATCGCGGGCATACTGTGCGGCACGCTGAAGTGCGTCTTCCCCAATGCCGATCGCCTCGACAGCCACCAGAATGCGCTCAGGGTTCAGGCCATCAAGCAGGTAACGGAACCCCTTGCCCTCGTCCCCGATCCGATGCTCATCCGGCACAAACAGATCATCAATAAACACGGCATTCGAATCGACCGCGGCACGCCCATGCTTAGGAATGCGACGCACCTCGACCTTGATGCGATCCAGGTCTGTGTAGAACAGCGTGATGCCGTCGGTGGGCTTGGCACACTCCGACTTCGGGGTTGTTCTGGTAAGCAGGAGGATCTTGTTGGCCACCTGCGCGGTTGTCGTCCACATCTTGCGGCCGCTAACCCGGTAACCGCCTTCCACCTTGCGTGCGAAGGTTTTGATACTGGTCGTGTCGAGGCCGGCGTCAGGCTCTGTCACGCCAAAACAGACCTGATCCTCGCCGCGGACGAGTCGCGGCAGCCAACGCTCCTGCTGCTCCGGCGTTCCGTGCACGACGACAGGGTGCGGGCCGAACATATTGATGTGGATCGACGATGCCGCGGTCATGCCGCCACCGTGGGATGCCACGGTATGCATGACGATTGCCGCTTCGGTTACCCCAAGCCCCGCTCCGCCATATTGCTCCGGCATCGTGACGCCCAGCCACCCGTCAGCAGCCATGGCCTGGTGAAATTCCCTCGGGAATCGCTCCTCTTTGTCGCAAGTCGCCCAGTAGTCGTCACCGAAGCGCTTGCACACCGCCGCAACGCCGTCACGAATCGCAACCTGCTCCCCGCTCAACTCAAACATGGCCGCCTCATCGGTTATTGGTTAACCAATTGTCGTCAGCTTGAAGATGGAAGTCAATGTCATTCTTTGGCGCATAACGGATTCCCGCGTTTACCCCAAGTCTTGACGTTGGCATAGGGTAGGCCGAAGGCCGGATTCTTCGGGTAATCCTGGGCATCTAGGGCCGGGTAACAGCACAATGGATAACATTTTCTGTCTCTGACCGGCGCTTCCCATTGCGGTCGCTACAGGTGGAATATCTTGTGCCTTAAGCACAGATTCGAAAGGTTGACATTTGACATGATCGAGGTCACAGTGTGTTGACAGGCAGCGCAACTGGCTCGTGCATCCAGGAGCCCACCGCAACAAATCGACAAGCTCTCAGGATGAACTCCCACCGGAATCCCATGGACGTTTCCTTATCCGTACCCAGCCGCCGCGCCATCACGCGCGAGCTTGCCAGCTATGCTGCAGATTCCCGGTTCGCCGCACTCCCGGACAATGTAAGAAGGGAAGCTGCACGCGCGTTCCTCAATTGGATCGGCTGCGCGCTGGGAGGTTGCCGTGAGCCAGCCGTGGCCTTGGCGGCTGCCACGGTGGCCGAATTTGGCGGGAGCCCACACGCGTCCATCATCGGGTTGCAACAGCGCACGGATGTCGCGAGTGCGGCCTTCGTGAACTGCATCAGCTCGAGCGTTCAGGCCTTCGACGACGCGCATCTCGCAACCGTGACCCATCCGAGCGGGCCGGCAGGGTCTGCGCTGTTCGCCTTCAGCGAAAAGTGCAAGGTGTCGGGCGAGGACTTCCTCAACGCCTTCGCTTTGGCGATCGAGATCGAATGCCGTCTGAGCAACGTCCTGGTATTGCCGCCGTCGCAATTCAATGTTGGCTTCTATGTGACCGGGCTCACCGCACCGATTGGCGTTGCCCTCGGTCTCGGCAACCTGCTCAAGCTCGACCGTCAAAGGATGAACTGGGCGATCGGCCTGGCTGCGTCGCAGTCGGCAGGGTTTCGGGCGACGCACGGCACGATGACAGCGCACTTCCGCCCCGGTCATGCGGCACGCTGCGGCGTCTGGGGCGCCATGCTCGCTGCCAAGGGTTTCACCGGTGACGACTATTCCCTGGAAGCAGACAAGGGCTTTTTCGACGTCTTTTCTGCCCACGCAGATCTCAAGCGAGCGGTCGATGGCCTCGGCCAACACTTCGAGCTTCTGTCAAATACGTATAAGCCCTATCCCTGCGGGATCGTGATACATCCGACGTTGGATGGCTGTTTGGAAATCAGGCAGGCATGCAACGCCGACGCGAAGGTGGCACAGGCTACGCTGAGGGTGCACCCGTTAGCGCTCTCGCTGACTGGCGTCCGGACTCCTGGCACACCGCTCGAATCGCATGTCAGTCTGTATCACTGGGCCGCCGCTGCGCTGGTGCGCGGGGCCGCCGGACTTGCCGAGATGCAGCAGGACTGCATCGATGATCTGGAGATTGCGACGCTCAGGGCACAGATCGAGGCGATCCCCGACGCGACAATCGGCCGCGGCGAGGCCATCGTGGAGGTGAGGCTGACAAACGGTCAGACCATGCGGTCGCATATCCGGGATGCGCGCGGCAGCGTTGCAAGACCAATGACGGACGAGGAACTTGACGCGAAATTCAGAGCGCAAGCCAGAATGGTGCTTGCTGACGAGAAGGTGGAGGCGCTGCTCCAGCTTTGCCGCGACTTGGGGAAGGTGACGGACGTTGGCAAGGCGATTGGTGCTGTATTGCACGGTTGAGCGGCCAATCCATCCAGAAGCGAGTTCCGAGGAAATCGAGGCGAGCCAGCCATCTGGAGCACGTGAAGAGCCTCGGGAGCGCGCTGATATAATGTGGTCAACCACAGACATCCACACGCAGAGGCTGACAATGCAGGACTCGAGACCGCGCAAGCAGCGCGTAACCGTTACACGCATTTCGGTTCCAAAGCCGCAGGTTGTGCTTGCCAACTCATTGCGCGAGAGTATTCTCCGCGGGGATATTTCCGAGGGAGATGCTTTGCCCTCCGAACGGGAGCTTGTGGATCAGACCGGACTCACCAGAGGCGCAGTTCGGGAAGCGCTGCGCACCTTATCGGTCGAAGGTCTGGTTCAGACCAGTCATGGGCGTTTCGGCGGTAGTGTCGTCACGCTGCCCGGGCAGGAGTCGATGGCAACGGCGGTCAGCCGATTCGTGCAGGGGAGGAAGGTGCCCCTGCGCACACTGCAGGAGACGCGTGAGGTTCTGGAGCCGTTCCTCGCCCGACAAGCCGCCCTCCGACGCACCGACAAGGACCTCGAACTCCTCAAGTCGTTACATAGCGAGCTGATTGCGTCGATAGAAAATTTCAAGGATTTTTCGGTAATCAATATCAAATGGCACAATGCTGTCGCTGCCGCAAGCGGCAATGATCTCCTCGCGGCGCTGCTCTACGCGATATCCCACGGGGTTCACGTCGCCACCTCGGCCGAGGAATACGATACTCCGGAGACCCGCAAGCAGGTCATTCGCATTCACTCCCGAGTCAATGATGCGATTGAAGCGCGCAATGCTGAACAGGCCGAACGTAGTATGCGCGAACATATGGTCGCCACCCATGGGCGCCCCCTGGCGCTTGCGCAAGCTGACATCCTTTTGTCTGAGGAGGAACCTCCGGCAAAGGGGAAAGCATCGGCGACCGCACGGCAAACCAGGAAAAAATAGCGCACGCACGAATTGACGAAGATCCGGACAAAAAAAATCCCAACGCACGCTGGGATGTGAAGGCCTGGCGCCGCGCTGATAGCAGGAACCAGGCTGGAGATTTCGCGCACTCAGAATCTGTGACGGACCCCGACGGCTGCACCGAACTGATTGTCGCTGCCTGGCGAGAGGAAGTAACCGCTGGCAAAGCCATTTGCGGAGGTATCGAAGTTCAACCCTGAGTGCTTGGCATATGCAGTCGTCATATAAACGTCGGTACGCTTAGACAGACTGTAGAGCGCCCTGAAGCTGACTTGCCATGGATTTGCCGGACTCATCGCCGCAGCGGTGGGGCTGACCCGCACCGTTTTCGGATTATCGTAGTAGTAGCCAAGGTCCATGCTCAGTGCGGAAGTCGCTTTGTAGCCGACGCCCACAAAATAGAAGTCATCCCTGAACAACGTTGCGCCCGCAGAGTTCTTGGTATCTCCCCAGCGGTATCCAGCCACAAATTTCGCCGGACCATACTTATAGCTGACGGCCGCCCCCGCCTTCTTCGCGCTACCTGCGTTACCCGTAGTGACTGCCGGATTCCACTGATCGTAGGCAATGGTGGCGCCAAAGGCACCGCCAGCGTACGTCACGGATGCGCCGTAGCCGCTGTTATCACGGAAATGACCCGCACTCTCCCCCGCCCCACCGGCAACGAGCGCCGTAGAACCGACGGAACCGGTGCCAGCTCCGAATGTCCAGTGAGCCACCGCAGTCACGGGACCAAAAACCCCCTGATACTTGACGGTATTGTCCGACCGGTAGTTAGGGCCCAGCAACAGCGCCGAGGGCTCATACAAGGGAGCGTAAGCAAGGGGCGTGAAATTCGCGAAGGCTTCGAAGATTGACGTGTATTGGCGACCGAGGGTAAGTCGACCAAGGCTTTTGCTTTCCAGGCCGACGAATGCCTGACGGCCAAACAGGCGGCCACCTTGGGACATATTTCCATTGTCAGCGCCAAAGCCACTCTCGAGTACAAACATTGCGTTTAGGCCGCCACCCAGTTCCTCGACCCCGCGCAGGCCCCAGCGCGATCCTGACATGCCACCGCTATTTACCAGCGAGAATCGATCACCGCCAGGCCTTTGGGTAATAGCACCGCTTACGGGATCAATTGTCGGCGGCCCGCCTGCCAAGTGATTGACGTACTCGATCGGCGTATCCACCACACCGTAAAGAGTCACTCCTGACTGTGAATGCGCCGCTGCCGAAACGGTGCACAGCGCTGCCAATCCAATCTTGATTTTTTGTATGCTCACAAGTCCTCCTCCTTGAAACTCTTCTGACTGACGGGAATCAGCCCAGAGCGACCGCTCTGCCCACACTTCCAACCTCCGCTCCTGCTTGCCCTTTACCTCTGTTCGACACCGACACGGCACCGATTCCAGGTATCAGCAAGTTGAGCGAGCAGACTTTCGATTATGGTTAATTATTAACCATTTATTTGGATAGAATGACTGCACGCGGAATGCTCTCTCCTATGGCTTTTTTCTATGGATCACCGTTCCTACACGACTAAGCGCACGTCGAAGCTTTGCGGCGAAGGTAGGAAATCGCGTGGCGGACCCAGCGGCAGATACCCGGCGGTAGATCTCCCGGGACCGAGGCCTGGGCAGAAAGGGGCGCTACCGCAGCTGGGAATTAGCGATCAGCCGGCATCATCCTTACCAAAGTTTCCTTCGGCAGCCGCCTCCCAGTTCTTCTCATGCCTGCTCATCATGGCCGACGGACTGCTCTTTGCGAAGTGGGGTGTGGTTGCACTCACTCCGGCGTCGATAGGCAAGATCACTCCGGTCACCCAACGCGCCTCATCGCTCGCAAGGTACAGAATGCCGTAAGCGACATCCCAGGCAGTACCCTCTGTCTTGATGGCACCCGCATTACGGCGAATCTCGCGTACCGAGTCCGGAACCTCCCCACCCGAAACCTGGACAGCCGCCTGGACCACCGGCGTGTACAGGAACCCTGGACAGATGCAGTTCACACGAATGCCATCGGGGCCATGATTTCCAGCCATGGTACGGGTCATGTTCAGCAGTGCGCCCTTCGAAGTCGGGTAAAAGAGGTTGGTGTGACCACCTTGCAAGCCAGTGATCGACGAGATGTTGATGATTGAACCTCCCCCACTCTTCTTCATCTCGGGCACGGCATAACGCACCATCAAGACCATGGAGGTCACATTGATCCTCATGCCGCGATCCCACGCTTCCAGATCAACCGTTGTCGCGTCGCCAGCAATGCGGGCGGTACCAACATTGTTGACAAGAATGTCGAGACGGCCCCAGCGTTGCACTGTCGCTTCCACAGCGGCACGACATGATTCAGGGTCCGTGACGTCGCACTTCATCACCAGGCACTCCCCGCCCTCCTCTTTGATCATGCGGCCCGTTTCGGCGGCGGAAGCTTCATTGATGTCGAGCAGCGTGACCTTGGCCCCTTGCCGGGCGAGCATGATCGCAGCGGCACGACCGTTTCCCATGCCTTCTGCCACCGAACCGGCTCCTGTCACAATCGCAACCTTGCCACTTACGCGCTCGCCTTTCTGTTCAATCATCTTTCTCTCCATTTCTTTCACCATCCTCGAATGAGACTACACGCCCTGGAAGCGACCCCGTGGTTCTTCCTCAATTGGCGTAATCCTTGCCGATCCGGGCGTCGCGGCGTGGGAAGGCCAGTCGGCCTGGCACCCTCACGACATCCTGTAAGTTCTTTTTGCTGTTTCGCTGAACAGCTTTGCTTTCTCTTCAGGGGAGCAGTTCGCCGTGATCGTCTTGAACACGTTCCAGATCATTTGATAGTCGCCGGCAATCTGGTCCACCGGGAAGTTGGTCTCGAACATGCATCGATGCGCACCGAAGAGTTCTATGCAGGTCTCTACATATGGCTTCCAGTCCGCCACCAGATCGCCCAGGGTCGGACGCGTGAGGCGCCCCTCATAGCCAAACCCGGTGCGCCTGCCAGCCAGGCCGCCCAGCTTCATCAGGACGTTCGGTCGCCGGGCCGCTTCCGCCACCATTCGCTTCCAGTTGGCGAAGTTTTCACGGGTCGCATAAGGTCCAACGCCAAGCAGTCCACCGCAATGGTTCACGACCAGCGTGGCCGTCGGAAGCGCGTCGGCGAGCGCGCAAAGTTCCGGCAACTGCGGATAGTACTGCCAGGCGTCGTAAACCAGGTTGCGTTCGGCGAGCCGGGCGACACCAGCGCGAAAATCGGGGTCCAGCAGAAGCCCGCGCGGAGCGAATGGACGTGTGCCGCTGTTCACTGACACGTCGGCATCCCAGATCGCTGTTCCCCTGATCCCACGCAAGCGGCCACCACTGGCTGTATCCAGCGCCTCAAGGACTTCGTCGACGCGGTTTCCGAGCGTAAGGTCTGCAGCACCGACAAAGGCCTGGCAGCAGCGAGTTGGGCCGAATGCGCCGCTCGCACTCATCGCCGCCATACCTGCCACGAACTCGGCTTCTCCTACCGGCCGCATAGCCTCCGGTCCATGCTGGCGATGCATGGCGCCGCCCTCAACGTAGACGGATGCCACGACCCGATGTCCGCTTTTCTCAATATCGGCGTGGAATGCATCAACCAGATAGCGAGCCGCATGCGGGTGCCATAGGTGGTGATGGCTGTCGACGATCGGCAAGCCTGGATCCATCGCTTCTCGTGCCGTGGATGCTCCTGATGGCTCGAGCGCATCGGATGTTGATTTCATATGAGCCATTCCGAGTCCTCTACCCTTCCTCTCCATGCTTGCTGTCGCTTCGCGCAGGGGGGTCGCGGCGCAATACCTCGCAAATGTCCTTTGGGTCTACCTGGATCTCCACACCGACGCGCTCCTGCGGCAACAGCATGACCGAACGGCAGTCGCGACCTTCCCAACCCCGGCTCATCGCTTCCTGGATATCGGCGAGCGCCAGATTGGCGAAGCGCATTGGCACGCCGACTTCCCGACCGAGGGCCGTCGCAATCAGCATGTCCTTATGGATGATCCTTAGCGCCGCACTTGGCGAGTCGTAGCTTGCGGGCAGAAATTCGTCGATCAGCCCGTCGAACGTGCGGCGGCGACCAATCGATCCTTGCCGGATGGCCTGCCACAGCGCCAGCGGCTCAGCACCGGCCTTGACGCCAAGCACGAATATTTCCGCAATGGCTGCCTGCGTGGTCTGGCTCGTGCAGTTATGGACCAGTTTAGTGATAAGCCCTGCGCCGACGCCCCCGACATGAACAGGGTGGTCACCCATTGCCTTCAACACCGGTTCATAGCGCTGGAAAATGTCCTTGTCACCGCCCACCCAGATGGCTAAGCGGGCCCGTTGAGCGCCACGTGCCCCACCGCTGATCGGCGCGTCGAGCATGTATGCCCCACGCGCGGCGAAAGCACTATCAAGGCGCCTGACGAGATCCGGCGAGTTAGTCGACATCTCGAAATAGGCGTGACCAGGCCGGATCCCCGCCAGCACGCCATCGGGCCCGAGCGCAACCGCCTCGATCTGGGACAGGCCGGGCAGGCATGAAAAGATGACTTCGCATTGCTCGGCTAATGCGCGCGGTGTCTCCGCCCAGATTGCGCCTGCCTGCACGTGAGTCTCGGTCGCCTCGCGCCTCACGTCATTGACGACAAGCCGATAGCCGGCCTTCTGCAGGTTGGTCGCCATTGCGGCACCCATAATACCGAGGCCGATAAAGCCAATGGTCGGCTTTGACTGATCGTTCATAGTTCGTCATCCAGTTGGATGTGACCGAGTTCATGCAGCATCGGCCTTGCGACGAGGGCCGCAGACAACGAGGCCGGGAATCCAGAATAGAAGGCGAGGTGCGTGATCACCTCACTGATCTCCTGAGCAGTCACACCATTGTCAAGCGCCTTTTCCATATGCGAGCGCAGCTGGTCGGTTTGCCGCATCGAGATCAGTGCCGCGATGGTGATCATGCTGCGGTCTCGCCTGGAGAGTTCCGGGCGATCCCAGATATCCCCGTAGACAGTTGTCTCGATCAGTTCAACAAGCTTTGGCACGACCGGCCTGATCTTGTTCTTGGATGAAGAGGGATTTCCCATGGTCGTTTACTCGATGTGGTAGGCGCGTCAGGCCAAGGAGCTTTCTGACCCCTTATGCTCGTGCCCTCACTGGACAACAATCTTCTTGGCGGCAGCGATACTCTTCCAGACGGACAAACTCTCGCGCACGCGTCGGCCAGTCTCCTCCGGAGAAAGCGGCCTCGGCGTGGCACCATCGGCCATCTGCAGGTCGGCCACCTCCTTGCTTTTGGAGACTTCATTGATTTCCCGATTCAGGTACTGGACCAGAGGCGCATGCATTCCACGAGGCGCAAACACGGCGGTCCACGTGCTCGCCTCAAACCCGGGCACCGCGGAAGCCATGGGAAGAACCCCTGGAAACGCCGCGTTCGGCTGGCGGGAGGTAACGCCGATAAGCCGCACTCGGCCGGACTTGACTTGCCCCGCCAGCGTCGTGTAAATGCCGACAGTCATTGCGATCGTTCCGGATGCGAGATCCGTCATGGCAAGCGAGGTTCCCTTGTAGGGGATGTGCCGCATCTGGACTCCCGCCGCTTCGTTGATCAGCTCCGCGGTCAGGTGGCCGATGGTTCCCTGCCCTGCGCTTCCGTAGGGCAAGCCGTCAGGATCCGCGCGTGCGGCGGCAATCAGATCCGCTGGCGTCTTGATGTTTGTCTTGGCAGAAGTCGCCACCACCATCGGCCCCTCGCCCAACAGCGCGACGGGAAGTAGATCCGTCTGCACGTCCAGGGGCCTGATCGACGCTGTGGCCGCACTGGTCACCAGGCTCGCCGTCGTCAGGAGCAGCATGGACCCATCGGCCGGGCCTTTCGCCACCGCAGCGGCACCAATCAGCCCTCCGCCGCCTGGCCTGTTCTCGACAATGACGGTCGTGCCGAGACGCTTCCCCAGTTGCGCAGCCACCGCCCGCGCGAGGATGTCCGTGCTGCCACCGGCCGCAAACGGAACCACAAGGCGTACCACGCGAGGCATTGCTGGCTGCTGCCCAAACACCGAAGGTGTTGAAAGGACGAGCGCCGCAAACAGCGCATAGGAGATTCTTCGCATCATCTTTGCCTAAGTGTGAGAACAGGACCGTCATTGGTTAACCAATTGTATGCTTACAAGCTTTGAACGCACAAGGTTAACCATTCACGTGGTTTACCCGGCTGTCGGCTAAAGATCGCTCCAAACACGTGGGAATGACGGAAAAATTCCGAAAAACAGTGCCGTAACGCCGCGGACGCCCGCCTAAGCATCCACTTTTTATCTTCAACGTCTGTCCAGAAGCTTATTGGTTAGCCATTTAACACGGAAGCAAGGGGGCCGGTCACTTTGCGCTGTGGCCCGCCGCGGCCAGCCCCTGAAAGCATCACCTGCTTCTGTCAGGCAGAAGGAGTTCGCACGCTCAGTCGAGCCCCTTCGCGCTAAGAAACTTCGACATCAGATCCGCGATCTCGATATTGTTCAGGTCAGAGAATGGAAAGTGCGTATTACCACGAATACCGATGTCCGGCAGATGCACGACAGTCACGTCACCGCCGCGACGGTTCACGGCTTCCGCCCACAGCCTGGCCATCGCGAGACGAACGCGCCATTGGTCTCGGCCCCGCTCCGTTGTCGGCTCCTTGGGAATATAGTCGCCGTAGTAAATTGCGATCGGGATACGTGTGAGTTTCATGAACTCCGCCAGCGGAACACCATTCGCCCCGAATGCGCCAGCAGCACTGGGCATGGGCGGCGGCACCTCTCCCTCCGGGAAGGGAAAGTTGCTTCCAGGCTCATACGACACGACTGCGCGGACGTTTGGATTCTTCATTGCGGTATACCAGCCAACACCACCGCCCTGAGAATGGGTCACCAGAATGCCCGGCCCGATCTTGCTGAACAATGCGTTCATTGAGTCGGACACCACCTGAAGATCGAACGGGCCGGTGTTAGGCGTGACCTGACGGAAGTACTGATCCAAAGCCTTCGGATCCCGGGAAAACTGGACACCCGGAAAGTAGTTCGGCCAGACACCGACGCGGAACGTGTCATACCAGGTCTGCTCATCCGTCGCAGGCGTCAGCGTGGCACCCTGTGTACTGCGCCCGGCGCCGCCGCGACGCGGCTGATCGATGACATACGTGCTGAAGCCACGTCGCAGGAAGATGTTCTGGAACCCCTCCCGGCCATCCGGGGTCGTTTGCCACGTCTTGGCGAACTGCGAGTTGCCATGCAGCAATGCGAGCGGGTATTTCCGGGAACCTGCGGGAATCTGATAGAAGACATAGGCGTGGTCCCCATGCAGCGTTTGGCCTTCTGGGCTCGCCTTCGTGTGATCGTAGTTGCCAGGCGTCGTGACAACGGTACCGCCCACCGCGAAGCTGCCTTGCTCCTGGATCATCAGCGGCCCGGGCTTGACGGTTGCGGCAGCGGTGGACGGTCGTACCTGAGCATGGGCCACTGCCGCGACCATGGAAACGGTCGCTGCAAGCAGACAGCGTCTAGTCGTTGCTGAAAACATTTTGTCTCCCTGTAGTAGGTTCTGTGTCTTGCAAGGATGCCGTCAGGTCATCGTGAAGCCGCTGTCGACCGCCAGGATCTGGCCGGTGGTCTTACGCGATTCGTCTGATGCGAAATAGAGCACCGCGTAAGCGACGTCGATGGGATCAAGCAGCCCCAGGATGTGCCGCTGCGCAACCTCCGGGCGGGCATTACCACCTTGCCGACGCTGCACAATCCGCTCCGTCAGCGTGGAACCAGGCGCTACCGCATTGACGCGGATCTGATGCTCCGCGAGATCCATCGCCATCGAACGGGTCAAGGCAGTCACCGCGCCCTTCGCACTGGTATAGGCCGCACGGTTCTTCGTTCCTCTCAACGCCGTGATCGAGGAAGCGTTAATAATGGAACCCCCGCCACGCTTGATCATTTCCGGCACGGCATAGCGGCACCCCAGCCAAGTGCCGAACAGGTCGATGTCAATCTTTCTGCGAAACTCCTCGAAGGGCGTGGTGGTAACGGGCCCGTCCTGGAGCGTGGAACCGCCCACATTGTTGTAAAGGATGTCCAGCCCGCCGAAAGCTTCAACGGTACGTGCGACTGCGCTCTCAACGCTTTCCGGGCTGGATACATCGGTGCGGATGAAGATGGCCTGGCCGCCCTCGCTTTCCACCTGCTGTCGGACGGATTCGCCGGTATCGGCATTGATCTCGGCAATCGCGACACAGGCGCCTTCCCGGGCAAACAGCTGCGCACAGGCTCGGCCGATACCGGAGCCGGCACCAGTAATCAGTGCGACCTTTCCTTTGAGTCTCATGGCATTCCCTTCTGGTTGAATCAGTGAATATCGACGACCGCCTCGCCGCGGACCACGGTGGTCCCGTTGTCGAGGCTCATGGCAAGTTCCAGGGTGGCCAGTCCGTTCTCAATCGCAACGACACGGCCTGTGCAGATCGGCGCTGCCCGCACCGGCGTGGTAGCGATAAACCGGGCACTGTACGAGCGGATCTTGTCCTGCGGCACAAGGCGCGTCAGCATCCGGCCCAGATACGCCATCATCAACATGCCGTGCACGATCACATCGTCGCGACCCTTGGCCCGCGCAGCATCAATATCCAGATGGGTCGGCTGGTGGTCACCGGACGCGCCGGCGAACAACGCGAGCGTCGTTCGCGAGATCGGTTCGATCCGGAGCACTGGCAGTTCTGCGCCCACTTCGAGAGGCATGGTCTTCATGCAGTCACCTCCGGGTGGCGCAGCGCGATCACGCACCGCACCTCCGCCAGGATCTGGTCGCCTCGCTTCACGTCCGTCTGCTTCACGACGAACTCCAGGGCGCCATTTTTCTTCGTGTACACATCTGCAATCTTGCGCTCCAGCACCAGGCTGTCCCCTGCGTAGGCGAGGGCATGGTAGATGAATGACTGTTCCGCATGTGTCGTCTTGGTCAAGTCCCCACCCACCTCTGCAAGCCATCCAAGGGGATTGGGCAACTCGAGCTCCAGGGAGTTGCTGAGGAAAGTCGGAGGAACGGGCAAGTCGCGGTGTCCGGCCCGCTGAGCGGCATCCACATCCGAATAAATCGGGTCGGTCAGCCCGATGGTCTGGGCAAAGAAGCGCAACCTGCCGCGCTCGACCTCGAACCGGATCGGCGCGATGCGGTGCTTCAAGGCAGTTTCACGATCGATGTACATCTGGTGAAGTCCCCTATGAAGGGCTGATGCTCAGAGGCAGTCGTAGAAGGTGTCGTAATACAGGCCGTTGAGCGAGTGCCTTCCCGACTGGCACTGGTTCATGGCATAGGTGAAGGTGATGCGCCGCTCGACGTCGGCGATCGACAGTGACCCGCCTGTGCCATACCAATAGCAGGTTCGCTTGCCAGGTCGCATGAAAGGAAGAGGCCCGCGCTCTTTCTTCTCCAGCGGTGCCAGGGCATAGCCGATGCCCCACCGAACAGGCTTCATGTAATAGGAGTCGACGCCCCTGAACTGCTCACGGAAGATCAGGCTGATCGTCTCCGGTGAGAGGAGCTTCACTCCCCGTGACATGCCGTCATGGCTCAAGGCCGTCATGATGCGACCGAGCCCGCGGGCATTGGCGTGTCCACTGCTGCCGCCGAGTTCCGCTCGCCGCCATTCAGGCGAATTGAACAACGCTAGCGGATCACGCTTCTGACCGGAGAACGAGCCAAGGCGCGTGCGCGCCGAAATGGCACGTTCGACCGCCAGATCGTCCCCCGAACTGCCCGATGACGGCGCTGTTGCGGCGACCGGACGACCTTCCTCCTCCGCTGGGTAGACAGTGGCTACCTTGTCGAAGTCGGCGTCGGGCAAGCCCAGATAGAAGTCCGCATCCAGCGGCTTGGCGATTTCCTCGGCAATGAACTGGCTCAACGACATCCCTGTCACCCTGCGCACCAGTTCGCCATTGAGGTGTCCGAACGAACTGGCGTGGTAGGAACCGCGCGTCCCCGGTTCCCACCAGGGCGCCTGGGACGCGAGCCGCCCCGTAGCCGCCTCGACATCCATTGCCGCGGCCAGGCTGAACGGCGGCTCCCACGCTGGCAGACCCACCGTATGGCTGATCAGGTGACGGACTTCGGCTTTCTCCTTCCCGTTCTGCGCGAACTCTGGCCAGTACCTGGAAACCGGCGCAAACAGATCGATCTGCCCGCGATCGGCAAGCATCAGTACGGCCAAGCTGGTGACCGTCTTGGTCGCGGAGAACACATTGACAACCGTCTCCTCGGACCACGGAGCCGAGTGTTCCTTGTCGCGCCAGCCGCCCCAGAGGTCGATCACATCCTCGCCGTCGATATTGACGTAGAGACTCGCTCCGACTTCCTTACCCGCGGCGATGCTCGCCGCAAGCGCATCGTGGACGCGCGCAAAGCGCGGGTCGCAGTGCCCGTTCACATCAGACATTGGCATACTCCTCGAATCACTTGATCACACCCTTGTCCCGCAGCGCGCTGATCTGCGCCGGTGCCAGGCCAAGCAATTCTGAAAGAACGCTGTCTGTGTGCTCCCCCACCTTCGGGCCGACGCTGCGCACCTCCCCCTTGAAGCCAGAGAACCGCCCAGCTGGCGATGCCATGCGGATGGGCTTGCCGGTTTCGGGATCATCCAGCGTGATGATCGATCCGCGCGCAATGATGTGCGGATCCTTGACGATTTCCGCTGCGGAATAGATCGGACCGACCGCCAGGCCCGCCTTGCCGCAGACCTCAAGGAGGTCGGAAAGATCATGGCACCGGGTCCACTCGCTGATCCGCGCCTCGAGTTCGGCGCGGTTCGCGACCCGGCCGGCCGCATCGTTGTCGTAGACGGCCAGCGATTCGTCCTGCATCGCGGCGCGCAGTTGTCGCCACAGCTTTTCCGTCGAACACGCAAGGATGGCGTAGAGCCCATCCTTGGTCGGGAACAGGCCGTGCGGCGCCCATCTAGGGCTGGCGTTGCCCATTCGCTCCATCCGTGAACCAGTCTCGTCGTAGGTGACGATCATGTCCTCCATCAGGCTCAGCAGAGGCTCGTAGAGTCCCAGATCCACCTTTTGCGGCTGCCCCGTTTGGTCCCGTTGCCGCAACGCCAGCATGAGAGCAAACGCACCGTAAATACCTGCGATGCCGTCGCCAAGCATCGCGTAGCCAGATTGCACAGGAGGCCCCCCGGGAAAACCTGTCCGGCTAGTCAGGCCCGCATACGCTTCGGCAACGCGCGCGAAGCCCGGTCGCTGTTCATAAGGGCCGGCTCCAAACGCGGTAAGGTGATAGAAGACAATGTCCTTGCGGCAATTGACCAGGTCTTCGAATTCCAGGCCCCACTTCTTCAACGCCGCAGGTCGGAAGTTCATGACCACCACATCGCACTGGGCGGCGAGCTGTTTGAAAACCGCCCTGCCATCTTCCGTATTCAAGTCCAGGGCAACGCTCTGACGGTTGCGCGCGATGACCTTCCACCAAACAGAGACGTCACCGCGAAGGGGTGGTATTCCCCGCATGGTGTCACCGCTTGGCTGTTCCACCTTGATAACCTCGGCCCCGTACTCGGACAGAAGAGACGCCGCGTATGGCGCGGCCAGGAAAGTCGCGGCGTCGAGAATGCGGATGCCGGAGAGAGGCTTAGCGTTTGCTTGCATTTAAATAAGATCCCTGTAAAGGTTCCTCAGCGATTCAGAACGCCGCCGATCATTCGCCTGATTTCGACCGCCACGTCGTCGGAGTCCTCGAGACGCTCGATCGCCGCGTCAAAGGCGCTTGCGCGGCTGGAGTCGAAGCCACCAAAGTCCAGGCAATCCTCAAGCTTGCACCGCAGGTCTTCGGCGGACATCGGTCTCTGCAGACCGCCCTTGGCTTCGTCGACCTGCGCAGAGAACACCTGGTCGTCAATGACCGCCTCGACGCGCGCGGGCGTCACGTTGCGGCCAGCGCTGCGTTCAATGTCTTCCGCGACCAACGGCGTGACTCGCGCCGCGAGCGTGCGCACCGCAGGCCGCGAGAGCGCCTCGGACGTGAAGTCGGAAAGCCCGACAGCGCCATTCACCAGCGCACAGGCAATGTTGTAGCGAATGCTGAACTGCGCCTGCACGACGGTGTTGGCCTCACGATGCTGCCCCACGGCCTGGTTGCCTTGCGTATTGGTATAGACGCGGATGTCGGTCACTCTGGTCCAGTCGAATCCGGGTTGAGTGCGCAGCTGCAGCGCCGCATCGATCGCACAATGATTCATTCGGCAACACGGATAGGGCTTGTAAGCCAGGTCTTCCAGATGCCAGCGCCGACCCAACCCCTCGCGCAACACGTCTGCATCCAGCTCGGACTGGAGATACGTACGTGAGAGACCATCCGGCCCTTCGAAGATGCGCTGCGCACCGGTCAGGCCTTTGCGCGCCATGACGACTGCGGTAAGCCCGGACCGGGCGCCGAAGCCTGGCTGCATGCGCTTGGTCAATGCGCCGTCTCGCGTGACCTGATGGGTCCCCGCCGCCTGCGAGTAAGCGATGCCGATCGCATTAAGCGTCTCCTTCGCAGGCAAGCGCAGGATGCGCGCTGCTGCCGCGGCCGCGGCGAAATGCGCAAACAGCCCGCTATAAATGAACCCGGCCTGGATCAGCCCGATGCGGGTAGCAACCCCCAACCGGCAGATCAGCTCCAGGCCAGTGACCACTGCGGCATAGAACTCCTTGCCGGTAACCTTGTGATTGGCCAGGCCCACGGCTGCAAGCGCTGCGGGCACGACTGAAATGCCGCCGTGGAGGATGGCCTTATCGTGCGTATCGTCGTAATCGCAGGCGTGGGCCATGATGCCGTTGATCCAGGCCGCGTGAGGCGCCGGCACCCGAAGGTCAGTCCAGAGAACGTCAGCCTCCGCCTTGCCGCCCCAATCGCGGACGATATCGAGGACTTCTTGGACTCCGGCGGCTTTGAAGCCTGCGATGGAACAAGCCAGGGTGTCGAAGATGTTGAGCTTTGCTGCAGCGATGACCGGCCGCGGAATTTCGGAGAAGCTCAGGGCGGACGAAAACTGCGCGTAGAGCATGGCGAAATCAGGCGATGCATCGGGTGCGTCGGACATATGCATGGTGGCAACTCTTCCTTTATTTCGCGGCGATATTTAACTTCTTAGCCAACTTCGACCAGTAATCGATTTCCTTCTTCACATGGGACGAGACTTCAGCGGCCGTCAGTTCCGTCGGTTCACCGTCCATCTTGGCGAGGAAGTCACGTCCTTCCTGCGTGTGGGTGATCGTCCTGATGTCACGGTTGATCTTGTTCACGATGGCATCAGGCGTACCCCCCGGGACAAACATGGCAAAGTAGTTTTCTGCAATCGCAGCGGGATATCCAGCCTCCACGGTGGTGGGCACGTTCGGCAGCGCTGCGGATCGGGATTTGCTTAGAACGGCGATGGGCTTAGCCTTGCCGGAATTGATGTAAGGGAGCAAACCGCCGAGGGTGCCGACGACCACGTCGATGCGTCCGCCGGCGAGGTCGATCAGAGCTTCCTGCCCGCCCTTGTATGGGACGCTCTGCATCTGGATACCCATGGCGTCGTTCAAGAGCTCGGCGTTGAAGTGCTGGCTGCTGCCAATTCCTGCCGTGCCGTAGAAGATAGGCCTCGCCTTCGCCTCCCGAGCCAAATCCGCAAGGGTCGAAATCGGAACCCGTGTCCCGGTGACGACAGCGACATGACCTCGAGCGACCATGCTGGCCGGCCGAAGGTCCTTGATTGGATCAAACGGCTGGTCCGTTCGGGTCGCGGCGTTCGTGGTATACGAGCTGGAAACCAGAACCATCTTGTACCCGTCCGCCGGCGACTTTGCGACGTTGGCTGCACCGATGGAAGAACCACCGCCTGGGCGATTCTCGACGATGACGGTCTGCTTCCACATTCTCCCGAGTCCGTCGGCCAGATAACGGGCAATGGCGTCGTTGCTTCCGCCTGCCGGGAAGGGTACGACGATGGTCACCATCTTGGTGGGATAGGTCTGTGCACTGCCAACGGACGGAACAAGCGCCGCGATGAGCAGCAAAAGTTTGCCAAGCGTCTTCATGGTTTCCTTGCGGGTTGCCGATATCACGAACGGTTGACCGTTCACCAATGTTGGAATAGTGGTCGCCAGCTCTGTCACCGTCAAAGCGGATTCCGAGCTGCGGAATGATTCGGGTTAGCCATGATGACGCCCCACTCACTGAGGAACTAGAATGGTTGACCACCAATGCCTGGTGGGGGTGTCGTAAGAGAAAGCGAGCCGGCATTAACGACCGGATCTCGCCACGGTGGAGGCTCCAACATGACGAAGGATCCACAGTTTGTAGTTGCCCTATCGCACGGACTCGATATCTTGCGCTGCTTCACACCTGATCAGCCACTGCTGACAAACAGCGCATTGGCTCGGATGACTGGCATGCCGCGGTCGACCATCTCTCGCCTTACCCATACCCTGGTCAAGGTGGGATACCTGGACTACGATGCAAACGCCGTCGCGTACCGGCTAGGCCTTTGTGTGCTGTCGCTGCAACCAGCTGCATTGGCAGGAACCCGGTTGGCCGAGGACATCGTTCCGCATATGGCGGAGCTGGCCAATCGGTTGGGCACGCGAGTGTTACTTACGGTATATGAGAGCTATGGCCTCACTGTCGTGCAGCGCGCATGCACCAATCCCGACATTCCCGCACCGAGCTATGTGGGCTATCGATATGCGCTTCCGCGACGGGCCATGGGGCGGGCGTACATGGCTTCTTGCAGTGACGGCGAGCAGGAGAAGATTGTTGCGCATCTGGCGCATGGCGACGACGGCAAACTAGGCACGTTGCGCAGCGAATTCGACCACGCAATCTACTCGTACCGCAACCAGGGCTATTGCACCTCTCTTGGGGAGATCAGGCCCAGCAATCACAGCATCAGCGTCATGCTGAATCTTGCGCACCTTGGCCGGCGCATGACCCTTTCCTGCGGCGGTCCTGCGGATCAACTGCCAGAG
This sequence comes from Cupriavidus sp. FW305-F7, assembly GCF_058782875.1. Lineage (NCBI taxonomy): Bacteria > Pseudomonadati > Pseudomonadota > Betaproteobacteria > Burkholderiales > Burkholderiaceae > Cupriavidus > Cupriavidus sp. FW305-F7. The sequence goes on from NZ_JBYSYC010000036.1 coordinate 87,370, forward strand.
CGGATCCTGCACCAACGCGTCGCGCCATTGCTCATGCAATGCGCCGCCACCATTGAGCGCGTGTCGGCAGGGTTGGCGCATTGAGCTTGCCTCGGGAGTGCCGCCAGGGCGAGACGCCACACCCCCGATGAGAGACAAATTGCCCTCTTTCAGATTGGGGATTCCGTCACGTTAATCACCATGGTGAGAAACGACGCGTATCCGCAGACCGCAACAAGCTCCAGGCAAATCTCGGCGCCAAGGCGAGCCGACAGCTTGTCGTATGTGACACCCTTGACCCGGCCAGATCGCGTCAGCTCCATGCAATATTCGTAGACCATCTCCTCATCCGAAGTCATCCCGTCGGGTCGGTGCCCGTTGCACAAAGCGCTGATAGTCGACGCCGCGAGCCCGGATTCCTGGACGGTATCCAGGTGCAAGAATGAGGCAGCGTCGGTGCCCCGGTGCCGACCAGCGGCCACCAGGACGGCGAGAACCCGCAGACGTTCGGGAACCCTCAGATTGAAGCGAAGGTAATCCCCCAGCAACTGTGCGCGGTCTGCAACTTCCGGCGAGTAGAGGAGTGGCATATATGGGCCGCTAAGGCCACCGACCCGTCGCTCGCCGATCGCCGCGGCGACCTCGCGCTGTCTTGGCGTCATGTCGTCTGGTGCTAGCTCTGGAAATCGCATTGGGAAACTCCTTCAGTCGTTCGGAACAGGAAAGGCCGGAATGAACCCTTCCAGGAATGCGGGTGTTGCCGGCTTCGCGACGTTAATGACCAATCCTAGCGTCGCGTAGTAACCGCAGGTCGCAATCAGGTCGATGATCGCTGCCTTGCCAAACCGCCCCGCCGCGCGATCGAACAAATCATCGGATACGCGGCCCTCTGCGAACAAGGCCGTGGCGAAGTCGTAGACAAGCGCCTCGTCGTCATCCATCACCGCGGGACGGCGCCTGGCAGCGATCGCTTCGATTGCCTCTTCTGCCAGGCCAAATTCGCGGGCCTCCATGGCATGCACATGAAACTCGAGCTGTGCAGCGATATGGCGCGCTGTGATGATGATGGCGAGCTCTCGCAGCTTTGGCGGGATGGCAGTATGAAAGCGGCAGTATTCGCCAAGGGATTGCAGACGATCGAGGATGCCGGGCACGTGCACCAGCGGCACGAAGGGCCCCTCGACGCCGCCCTCTGACGAGGCCGATGGCTTGCGGCGGCTGGAAACTGCCTGGAATACGCGCTTCTGCTCGTAGTACATGTCTTCAGGCGCAATGGGGGGATAGCGTGTCATGAGCGTTCTCTAAAGTTATCGAGATTCATTGCCGAAAAGCGATCAGTTCATCGCAGAAGTTGATGGTTTCTTGAACCAATGGAGCACGGTCAATGCCATTAGAACTTGTGACGCAGGCCCGCCATCATGCCAAGGCGCGTACTATTGCCAAAAGTGTTTGCGCTGCTGATGAAACCAGGCGAGCCATTCAAGGCCACCCAGGCACCGCGCAGATGCGTGTAGTCAACTTCCAGGTAGACGTCCGTACGCTTGCTGAAGTTATAGTCCAGCATCGCTGCCGTTGATAACCGCTTGCCACCCTGGCCAGCATGCTGAAGCCAATCGTAGTTGAACGCGCCCACGAGAGTCAGCGCTCCCGTCAGATTGAAGCGCATGCCCGCATAAACCAGGTCATTGCGGTAGTCAGCTACATCAAGGCGATTGTTCGTGTAACCGAGAAAGTACTGCGTGCGTGATGCTTTATAGGTCCCGCCAATGCTCCAGAATGTTTGCTTGCTGGCCTGGGATGGCGGCACCGCGCCGAAGTAGGCAGTCGAGACGTCATGAGTGACCTGATAAACTCCTCCGATCTCCAGCGGCCCAGAGCTGTAGACCAAAGAGCCGGCGGTGGCATTGTTGCCCGAGAAGTTTCCTGCCACTTCTCCAAACGTGTATGCAGCCGCTACTTGCAGTGGCCCGAAAGACTTGATGTACTTGGCGGTGTTGTCGTAGCGCAGCCCCGTATAGTTCCCCCCCTGGAAGCCGACAATGCCGTGATTGGGCACTGACAAGGCATCGTAGGAACCGATGATCTCGCTGGCGAGCGTGTACTGCCGTCCGAATACAATCTTGCCAAAATCGCCGTCCAGGCCGACTACCGCGAAGCGACCGAAAAGGCGGCCCCCCTGCAGGCTCGCACCGGTATCCGGCGCAAAGCCCGACTCGAGGATGTACCAGGCCTTGAGGTTGTTGCCGAGGTCCTCGGTGCCGCGAATACCCCAACGGCTACCGGTAATCAGACCGTCCGACATCTGCCACTTGCTGTCACCCGCTGCATTCTCGTTGGTGGAAAATCGGATGGTCGTGTCGATCAGGCCGTACAGCGTTACATCGGCCTGCGCGGCAAAAGGAATCCCTGCGGCACTAATGGCGATCAGTGCCGTGACTGTCTTACGCATGCTGTTCCCTCACTCCTGTGGCTAGTTCTTTGTTGCTGGCTCGTTGGATCGCGCTGTAGTTTCAGGAGTCTTCCCTTCCTGATACGACGAAAAAACTTTAGCTACGGTTAGTATGTATGTCAATACGATATGTAGCTATTTTGCCAGGACGAAGAAGGCCGCACTCACACTGGGCATACGCACTCTTTGTGCGTCACCAAAAATGATCGACGGTGCCGAGTTTCACCAGGACGGTGCTGACGAGCAATGCGCAGAAGAGACTTCATGCACCATGCATCTTCGCGGCCATCGCGCAAAGAACGCCGGGCATGCGGGCGAATGCTTGTAAGTGGACCTTCGTAGCTCTACGCTAATCGAACTCGCCGGCAGAGCTCCCCCAGTTGCATTCGCACAGCAACTCTGCGACAAGTCATGATGACGTCGGGAAAGCGCGGCTCACGGGGCGCATTGCACACAACGAAGATGAGCTACTCGCTGCCAGGCTCGACCAGATTACCGCCTGAGCGCAATGGCGAGCCATTCCTCCACCCGACCAGCAATCGCCTCGCTTTCGAGCTCCACAATGAAGAGGTGGCCGTGCCCGGGCATACTCCAATCCCGGCCGAGCATGGTCATCGGCACACCCATCACCCTTGTGGTTTCTGCCATGCGCGTAGGCGGCACAGTCATGTCATCCTCTGCGGCAAGGACGAGCGTCGGGACACGTTTGTTCCAGAGTCCGGTTTTGGAACGATCGAGCTTCAGTTCGTCGGTGAGGCCGATGGCCGCATTGCGGATACGTGGGCCATACAAGACGAGAGAAGCGAAATAGCGGTCAAAAGCGGCTTCAGGGAACTTTGCGGAATTGGCAAAGCGTTGCCGAGCGCCTTCACGCGTGGTCCCGGAGAACTTGTCAAGTGGGGAAGGCGGGACAATGCTACCGACGCTCTCTACCGACGCCGGAGCCAGGGCGGCGACAGCGAGAATGGACTCCGGATGGCGCTCGGTGAGCTTGAGCGCGACAGCGGCGCCGATGCTATGGCCCACGAGAACCGATGGCCCGGTCCGCTCCAGCAGCAGAGCCAGTGCATTGACAAGATCCGCAGGCGTATCCGCCAAGTTTTCCGGCCGAGTACCGGATCGGCCTACTCCCGGCCAGTCCACGACATAGACATCCCAACCACGATTCGCGAATAGCAACGCCCAGCCCGGCCTGCCGTCCGGAGTCGTAGTCCATGCCGTCCCGGTATGCGACCCACCGTGGACCATGATGACGCTTCCCTTCGCCGGAGCGCGCCCAGGTGCCGCGCGCCAGTGCTGGACGTACATCTGGTGCGTCGGCTCACCTACAAACAGTTCCGTCATTGAAGCAATGGCATCTGCGGCCAAAGCGTTTGCCGGTTGGAGAGATAGCAGGCCAACTCCGACTGCGCCTGCCAGAATGATACGGCGACACAGGGTTTTCAGATTTTCAGACAACATCGACGCCTCCGGAATTATCCATTGCCTATCCTGCCGCATCCGCACCAATCTCAGGAATCCGTCCCCACCACGCCCATCAGCTTCAGGACGTTGCTCGGCGTCAGCGGCATAGTCGTGATCTGAGCCTTGTAGGCCG
>NZ_JBYSYC010000037.1:0-90888 GCF_058782875.1 Cupriavidus sp. FW305-F7
CGCTGTAACGGGACCGAGGTGCGTCGCCCCCGCTTCAACGGGTGGCGACGCAACTTGGAGTCCGCAGCGGAAGATACCGCCTGCGCTATCTTCCACTGCATTCTCCGGCCAAGTCTGAACGGCTCATCGTGCCCCCTGGGGGGATGATGATCCCGGAGCTACACCCTCACCTCACATCCGTCCCTTCCAGGGCACCAGGACCTTCGCCAGCTTGCGCATCAGCAGGTCGAACACGTAGGCGATCAGCCCGATCAGCACGATGCCCATGATCACCACGTCTGTACGCAGGAAGTTGGAGGCATTGAGCACCATCTGGCCAAGGCCGGCGGTCGCGGCCACCATTTCAGCGGCGACCAGGGTGGTCCACCCGAAGCCGATGGCAATGCGCATCCCGGTCAGGATATCGGGCAGTGCGGCGGGTATCACCACGTGGCGCACCACCTGCCACGGCGTGGCACCCATCGAGTAAGCCGCGTTGATCTGCTCGATGGTGACCGAGCGCACGCCGGCCTGGGCCGACATTGCCAGCGGCGCGAAGCAGGCCAGGAAGATCAGCAGCACCTTCGAGGTCTCGTCGATGCCGAACCAGATCACGATCAGCGGCAGGTACGCCAGCGGCGGCAGGGGACGGTAGAACTCGATCGGCGGATCGAAGACGCCGCGTGCGATGCGCGACACCCCCATCATCACGCCGATCGGCACCGCCGTGACCACCGCCAGCCCGAAGGCGCCGAACACGCGCAGCATGCTGGCCGCGAAATGCTCGGTCAGCGGCTGGCCGCCCTGCAGGTTGCCCTGCCAGGCATCGATAAAGGCGGTGACGATCGACTCAGGCGTGGGCAGGAACAGCGGCGGCAGCCAGCGCAGATGGCTGGCAAGCCACCACAACGCGAGCAGCAGGACCACGGTGATGGTGGAGATGCGTGAACTTGACCCCTCGCCGGGCAGGCGGTAGCCCGAAACGGTCTTCATTTGCTGGCTGGCCCCGGCCGCTGCGGCTTTGGTGACGCGCGGCGTGGGTTCGATGCGTTGGACGGAAGCGGGCATCTCGTGTTCCTCAGGCGGTGGCATGGATCAGATCAATGATCTCTTCGCGATAGCGGATGAATTCCGGGTCGGCCTTGACTGCACGGGCGTCCCCGCATTCGATGAAGCGCCGCGCGAACGGCAGTTCATAGGTGTGCGCGATGCGGCCAGGCGACGGCGTCATGACAATCAGCCGCGTGGCCAGGAACAGCGCCTCTTCCACGCTGTGCGTGATAAAGAAAACAATCTTCTGTTCCTTGGCCCAGAGCTTGAGAATCAGCGCCTGGATCGATTCGCGCGTCAGCGCGTCGAGCGCGCCCAGCGGCTCGTCCATCAGCATCACGGCCGGATCACAGGCGAGCGCGCGGGCAATCCCGACGCGCTGCTGCATGCCGCCCGAAAGCTGATAGACCGGCTTGCTGGCGACATCTTCCAGCCCGACCGCGGCCAGCTTCTCATGCGCGACCCGCAGCCGCTCGGCACGCGATACGCCGCGCAGGCGCAATCCGAGCGCGACGTTGTCCGCCACGCTGAGCCACGGCATCAGGGCGTGCTTCTGGAACACCACGCCGCGTTCGGCACCCGGCCCGCGCACCACCTTGCCGGACAGCCGGATCTCGCCTTCCGAGGGTTCCATGAAGCCTGCGATGCACGACAGCAAGGTGGTCTTGCCGCAGCCCGAGGCACCGAGCGCCACGACGAAATCGCCGCGCTCCATGGTGAGGTTGACTTGCGACAGGGCCAGCGTTTTGGCGCCGCCTGCGACGCCATAGTTGACACTGAGATTATCGATTTCAAGCTTGTACATGATGGGCTTCCGCAACAGGACTTTCGGGGCGGCCGCGCCGGACTGGCTTGCGCGCGGCGGCCATCTTCAGCGCGATGGGCGCGGCGTCAGCGCAACGCCCGCTTCGCCCATTCCGCGTTGACGCCCGGGCCATAGTCCGGCAAGACGGTCTGGATGGTGCCCTGCTCCTTGAGGAACTGCGCCGCGGACTGCAGCGCGCGCGCCGCGCCGCCGCCCAGCCAGCGCTCCGACACCTGCTCCTGCAGCGTGGGGAAGGCGTACAGCGCCATGCTCGCGGGTACGGTCTCGGCCTTGGCGCCAGACACCTTGGCCACCGCCTTCACCATGGGCGAATCGGGGGTCCACGACGCCTTGTTCTTGCGGTAGTTGTCATCCGCGGCGGCCAGCACGCGCACCAGCTTGACCATGAACTCCGGGTTTTCACGGGCAAACTTCTTGTTGGCGATCATACCGTCGAAGGTGGCCTTGCCGGTGTCGGCGGCAATCTGGCCGGAAGTCATCAGCACGGTGCCTGACTGCTTGAGCTTGGCCAGCACCGGGTCCCAGATAAAGGTGGCGTCGATATCGCCGCGCTCCCAGGCGGCGGCTACCTCGGGCGGCCGCATGTTGACAATGCGGACGTCCTTCGGATTGATCTTGGCGCGCTCCAGTGCGACCAGCGTGTGGTAGTGCGTGGTTGACACGAAGGGCACGCCGACGCGCTTGCCCTTCAGGTCGGCGACGCTGGCGATCTTGCTGCCATTGCGCGCCACCATCGCCTCGGCTGCGTTGATATCGTCCAGGATCCAAAAAAGTTCGACATCCAGCCCTTGCGACAGCGCCGACGCAATCGGCGAAGTGCCGGCCTCGCCAATGGCGATCTGGCCCGAAGCCATGGCGCGGATCACATCCCCGCCACCGCCGAACTGCCGGAACGAAACCGTGTAGCCGGTCTGCTTTTCCAGTTCCTTCATGTCCTGCGCGTAGCGCCAGGGCACCACCATGTCCTGGTAAGCAATCACTACATTCTTGCTCTGGGCGTGTGCGGCTGGCGCCAGCGCGGCCACCAGGGCGAAATACGTCGCTATCTGCTTGATCCACCGCATGGTTGTGCTCCTCGGAAGGGAAATATGTTTGGGGGTCACGGCTTTATAGGTGAGGGCCATTCCGGGCCTATAGGACCAGTTGCCCGCATTCGCTGGAACCAGAACGGGCCGCGCCGGCGCAGGCCGCGCCAGGCCGTGAAATGCGCTGGCGCGAGGCGGCGTCAATCATGGAAATCCTTAGCGGCTACCGACGAGGCTTTGGTCGTGCCGGAGGCGCTTCCCGAGGCCGTCGAAGATCCCGGTGCACGGCCTGATGCCGCCCGCGGCGGTCAGGCGGTAAGGGAGAACCCGGAGTCGAAGGTCTGCCGCACATCGAGCCGTTGCTTGAGCAGCCCAACTTTCTGGTAGAAATCCGCCGTGCGCTGCTGCTCGGCGAGCAGTTCGGCATCGATGCTCCGCCATTGCGTGTGCCGCCGCTCGAACTGCAGCCGTGCCGCCTGCGGCGGGATCCCGATGATGCGGGCGAGGGCCGCCGAGAACTCCGGTACGTGCTGGTAGGACCATTGCTGCGCACGCACCACCCGGCGCAGGAAGTCCTGCAGCACCACGCGCTTGGCCGCCAGCGCGGCATCGGTGGCCGCCAGGTAGCTGAGGCCGGACCACAGCCCGCGTCCGCTGACCAGCACGCGCGCGTGGCCGCTCGTTTCCACCATCGCGGTATAGGGTTCCCACGTCGCCCACGCATCCACCGAGCCGCTGCTCAACGCGAGCTTGGCATCCGCCGGCGGCAGGAAGCGGAGGTTGGCGTCCTCCGGCTTCAGCCCCGCGGATTCCAGCGCCTTGAGCGTCACCAAGTGCCCGATCGAGCCACGGTTCGTGCCGATGCTCTTGCCTTTCAGGTCGGCGGCCTGCCGCAGCGGCGAGTCGGGCCGCACCAGGATTGCCGTGCCGTAGGGGTCAGAGCGGTTGGCGCCGATCAGCTTGATCCGCGTGCCGGCCGCCAGCGCGAAGATCGCCGGGGCATCGCCGATCGGGCCGCTGTCGACCGCGCCCGCGTTCAGCGCCTCGGCAAGCGGTGCCGCGGCAGGGAACTCGGTCCATTGAATGTCGTAGCCCAGGCCCTCGAGCGCGTTGGCGGACTCGAGCAGCGCGCGCAGGCCGCCCTTCTGGTCGCCGGCTTTCAGGACCGGGCGCCCCTGCGCTTGCGCACTGCTGGTGGCGAAGGTGGTAAAGGAAAGGATGGGGCCGGAGGCGAGCGCGGCCGTGGCGGCGGCGCCCTGGCGCAGGAACTGTCGTCGGGAAGCGGTCATAGCATTCGCGGGGAGATGGAAACCCACGAACGTACGCGCGCAGCGCGCGAAAACCAACGAAGAAATCCGGCATTCCATATGCGTGGAGCATGCCGGCCGGGACCTTCGTTGCGAAGCTCAGGCGCGCGCCCGCACGCCAGGACGCTTCGCGTCCCTTTACTCTTTACGCTCTTGTGCTTTCGCCCGGGTAGCCGCGGGCGCTGCCTTCTTCTTCGACTTGCCCTGATTGAACGCAATCGCGGCAAGGATGAGATTCTTCATGGCACTCGCGTCAATCTTGTCGCCCTCGAAGAGATCGATCGCGCGCCACTTGTTGCCGCCGAGGCCGGCGTTGAAGAGCTTGTCAGGATCCGGCAGGCTGGCCCCATTGGTGAAGGTGATCTTCACCTTCTCCTTGTGCGCGTTGGCGACTGCGATCATGCCGTCGCGCGACCACACCGGGCTTCCCATCCATTTCCATTCCTCGATGATCTCGCCATCGGCCTCAAGGATGGTCTTGCGCAGGCTGGCCAGCGTCTTGCCACGCCAGTCGGTGAGTCCTGCGATCAGCTCGTCGATACGTTCCGATGGATTCATTGGATCCCTATTCCTCGAATTGGTCCCGTGGATGAGGCAGCTCACGTTCGGCAATGGCAGAGAGCGTTTCGGTCGATCCCTCGTTCATCGCTCCATCCGTTTCAGCAGGTTAGCATAGCCCGATTGTTGTGCTTCATGCACTGTCGTCAGCAGCCATGCCTGCCCTGGGCGACTTGGCCTGTCTGTCAGGCAGTCAGCGTGTATTCGATGGAGTGAAGGCAATGGCGAACCAACCATCCAGGAAGCCGGCGCACGCCGCAACGAAGACCCCGGCCAGGCGGGCCGCTGCCAGCCCGCCCCTGCTCGCTGGCGGCAACCCCCAGATCGCGAAGGCCGACGGAGATGCCCCCGTGCAGGCCTACATCGCCGCCATGCCGGGCTGGAAACACGACGCCGGGCGCCGCCTCGACGCGCTCATCCAGCGCACCGTGCCTGACGTCCGCAAGGCAGTGAGGTGGAACTCGCCCTTCTATGGCATCGAGGGTCAGGGCTGGTTCCTCAGCTTCCATTGCATGACGAGGTACATCAAGGTGGCATTCTTCCGTGGCATGTCGCTGCGCCCTGTTCCCCCTGTCGAGTCCAAGGACGAGAACACGCGTTACTTCCACATCCACGAAGACGACGAGCTTGACGAGGCGCTGGTGGCAAGCTGGATCCGGCAGGCATCGGAACTGCCTGGCTGGGCTCCGTAAGCCCCTGTCCTCAGAACCAGGCCCCGTTGGTCAATCCGGCAGCACCGCACCGCCAAACTGCTTGCGGTAGGCAGACGGAGAAACGGCGAAGGCCTGGGTGAAGTGCTGCCGGAACGAAACGGCGGATCCAAACCCTACCAGCTCGGCGATGAGGTCGACCCCCTTGTCCGTCGTCTCCAGCAGGCGCTGCGCCGCCGCCAGCCTGTGGTTCAGCACCCACTGCGTCACCGTTGTGCCAGTCTTCGCCTTGAAGCGCCTGGTGAAGTTGCGCCGGCTCATCCCGGCGCTCTCCGCCAGCGTGTCCAGTGCCAGCGCCTGGTCCAGGTTCTCGATGGCCCAGTCCAGGGTCGTGCTGAGCTTGTCCGCGCCATCCATCCGGGGCAGCGGCTGTTCGATGTACTGGGCCTGGCCGCCATGCCGGTGCGGGGCAACGACCATGCGGCGGGCCACCCGGTTGGCGACCTCCGCGCCATGGTCGCGGCGCAGCAGGTGCAGGCAGCAATCCAGGGCGGCCGCCGTCCCGGCCGAGGTCAGGATGTCGCCATCGTCGATATACAGGGAGTTGCGATCGAGCCTGACCTTCGGATACCGGTTCGCAAAGTCATCGGCCCAGGCCCAATGCGTGGCCGCCGTGCGCCCGTCCAGCAAACCCGCCTCGGCGACCACGAACGTACCCAGGCAAAGGCCGGCAATCCGCGCGCCCCGCACGCTGGCGGTTTGCAGCGCTTCCACCAGGGCCTGGGGCGGGCGCTCCGCAGGGTCGCGCCAGGCCGGCATGATGACCGTATCCGCCTCGGCCAGCACCGAAAGGTCGTGCCCGACCTCGATCCTGAAACCGGACATGGTTGGAATCAGCCCGGTCTTCTCGCCGCAGATGATCAGCCGGTAGCGCGGCACGCCCAGCCGGGCAAGATCGTCGCCAAACACGATACAGGGCACGGACAGGTGGAAGGGGCTGATGCCTTCGAAGGCGATCACCGCGACGGTATGCATTGCATTCTCGCAGTCAGGGACAGGGATTGAAGTTGGCCCAATTCTATCGGATGCTGTCCATCGGGCCACTTTCGGGGTTCCAGCGGGCGTTGGAAACTACATCCCATGCCGCGGTTGCGGTGATTGGGGCGGCCTCCTCGGCAACGGCGCCGCCCTCTTCTTCCCCATGACGAGGACCACAATGAACCACCCGACGATTCGCACCATGGCCGGCGCACCGGCCCCCACCGCTATCGAAGCCGCCAGCAGCGCCTTGCTGGCGATCGATTTCCAGAATGAGTACTTCAGCGGCAAGATGCCGATTCCGGACGGCGCGCGCGCCCTGGGCAATGCGCAACGCCTGATCGCTCACGCGGATGCGGCAGGGATTCCTGTTGTCCACATCCAGCATGTGACGCCCGCGGGCAGCCCCATCTTTGCGGAACAGAGCGCCAGCGTGAAATTCCACAGCGACCTGCAGCCGGCCGCGCATCACAAGGTATTGCAGAAGACCTCGGTCAGCGTGTTCCCGACGACCGACCTGGACCAGCGCCTCAAGGCCGCCGGCATCAAGACCCTGATCATCACGGGCCTGATGACCCATGCCTGCGTGTCGGGCGCGGCGCGCGATGCGGTGCCGCTCGGATACGGCGTGATCGTGGCGGAGGATGCCTGCGCAACGCGCGACCTGGATACCGCCGGCGGCGTGGTGCCGCACCGGGACCTGCACCGGGCCGCGCTTGCCACCATCGACGACACCTTCGGCGATATCCTGACGACCGAGGAGGTGTTGAAACTGCCGATCGCCTGATCGATCGCCGACAGCCGTGGTGCCGAGGGGGAGAACGTCAGGCCATGCACCTCCCCCTCAGTCAATGGCTCCCGCCGCCCGCTTTCAGACTGCCAGGCGCTCCACCGCGCCCTGACGCCTGACCATCCCCAACGAGAACATCGACAACCCCGCGACCAGCGCCGGCACGCCAATCAACGCAAACAACGCCGGCATGCCCAGGCCCATCGACAACATGGTCGCCCCGCCGACCGACCCCACCACCGAGCCCATCCGGCCCACGCCGTTGGCCCAGCTCACGCCTGTGGCACGGCAGTCCGTCGGATAGAAGCTGGCGGACAGCGCATTCGCACCCACCTGCGACCCTGAGATGCAGAAGCCCGCCAGGAACACCGCCATGCCCGCGGCCACCGGCTCGGAAGCAACGCTGCCCACCGCCGCAATGCCAAGCGCCGCCAGCGCATAGCTGGATGCCAGCACATAGTGCGGATTGATCCGGTCCATCAGCCAGCCCAGCGCAATCGCCCCTATCGTCCCGCCGATCTGGAACATTGTTGTCACCAGCGCGGCCGTGCGCAACGAATGGCCGGCAGTGCGCAGCAGCGTCGGCAGCCAGCTGGACAGCAGGTAGATCACCAGCAGGCTCATGAAGAACGTCAGCCAGAACAGCAGCGTGCCCCGCAGCAGTTCGGGCCGGAACAGGTGCCGCACGGGCGAGCTGGTGCTGCGCTGTTCGCCGACCACGAAGGTGGCGTCGCGCAGGTCGGCTTGCGGCGCGATCTTCTGCAGCGTGGCGACGATGCGTTCGCGCTGCTTGCCGGCCAGCACGAGGTAGCGCACCGATTCCGGCAGCAGCCACTGCAGCAGCGCCGCCAGCATCAGCGGCATGACCCCGCCGGCCACCAACACCGAGCGCCAGCCAAAGGCGTCGATCAGCCCGGCCGAAGCCAGTCCGCCGAAAGCCGAGCCCAGCGTGAAGCCGCAAAACATGGTCGTGACCAGGAACGAGCGCCGCTTTTCCGGACAGAACTCCGAGGTCAGCGTGATGGCGTTGGGCATGGCCCCACCCAGGCCCAGGCCAGTCAGGAAGCGCAGCAGCACCAGCGTCCACAGGTCATGCGACCAGGCCGAGGCCAGGCTGGCGGCACCGAAGAACAGCACCGACAGCACCAGCACGCCCTTGCGGCCGAAGCGGTCGGCCAGTGGGCCGAAGAGGAAGGCGCCGACCATCAGGCCGCCGAGCCCGGCGCCGAACAGCGGCGCCAGCTGGGCCGGCGTCAGCTGCCATTCCGCGCGGATGGCTGGTGCGATGAAGCCGATCGCCGCGGTATCGAAACCATCGACCGCAACGATCAGGAAGCAAAGCACGACGATGCTCACCTGGAACGCCGACAGCGGCTGGCGGTCGATGAACGCGGTGACGTTCAGGGGTTGGCTGGCAGGCATGGTGGTCTCCTCCTTGATGCCAGGATTAGGGGCGAGTCACGCCCGGCGGCCTTATAGGCGGCCGCCAGGTCGTTTCGGATTGACTGCGAAGAAAGGTTGCGTCAGCGGCTTACAGCCACGGCGTGGGGCTCAGGCACTTGTCGGCACGCCAGCCATGCAGCCACTGCAGCGCGTCGTAGAACTGCGCCTGCGTGCGGCCGGTCCACAGGCTGTTGCGCACCAGCCGGTCCACGCCCTTGGCGTGATAGACGCGGCCCATGTCGCGCGCGGCGTAGAGCACGCGGGCGGTGCGCGGGATGCGGGCCTGCTCGTAAAGCTTGAATGCCGCTTCGAAATCACCGCCGGCCACCTTCACCGCTTCACCCAGCGTGACCGCATCTTCCAGTGCCTGGCAGGCGCCCTGCGCCACGTACTGCGTCATCGGGTGCGCGGCGTCGCCGAGGATGGTGGCGCGGCCGAAGCTCCAGCGCTCGACCGGATCGCGGTCGGCGGTGGCCCAGCGCTTCCACGAGGTCGGGCGGTCCAGCATCTGGTGCGGCAGCGGGTGGATGCCGTCGAAGTACGACAGCACCTCTGCCTTGCTGCCGTCGCGCACGCCCCAGGTCTCCTCCTCGCGGCTGTGGAAGGTCACCACCAGGTTGTACTGCTGGCCGCCGCGCAGCGGGTAGTGGACCAGGTGGCAATGCGGGCCGGCCCACACCACTGGTGCGTTGACCTGCAGGTCCTGCGGCATGTCGGCGACATCGACCACGGCGCGGTAGACCACATGGCCGGTGACGCGGGGCTCATCGCCGATCAATGCCTGGCGGATGGCGGACTTGACGCCGTCGCAGCCGATCACCGCGTCGCCATGGTGATGCTCGCCGTGCTGGTCGATCACGGTCACGCCCTTGTCGTCCTGCAGCAACTGCTCTACGCGCGTGCTGGTGCGGAACGTGATCAGCGGATGGTCCTGCACCGCCTCCAGGATCGACAGGTGGATATCGGCGCGATGGATCACCGCATACGGGTTGCCGAAGCGCTCGCGGTAGGCCTGGCCCACATCGACCCGGGCGATCTCGCTGGTGTCGATCGCATCGCGCAGGCTGAGGTAGTCGGTAAAGACCGCGCGGCTGCGTGCGGCCTCGCCGACGCCGAGCGCGTCGAGCGCAGCAAAGGCGTTGGCGGCCAGCTGGATGCCCGCGCCGATCTCGCCGATCTGCTCGGCCTGCTCCAGCAGTTCGATGCGGATGCCCTGGCGTGCCAGCGCCAGCGCCGCGGCCAGGCCGCCGATGCCGCCGCCGATGATGAGGACCTTGCCGGTCGCGTTGTTGGTACTGCTCATGTCTTGTCTCCTGGCCTGCGCGATGCGTCAGGCGGTATGGTCGGGCTGGCGCCCGGGCGCCGCCTGGGCAAAGGCGGGATGGGCGCTGGCGTGGGCGTAGACCGCCATCGCGCGCTCGTACCGGCCCAGGTCGCAGCCCATGCGCAGGGCGTTGGCAACCTGCGGCACCAGCGCGACGTCAGCGAGCGTCGGCGCATCGCCGAAGCACCACCTGCCATGTCCGTGCAGCGCCAGCAGGCGCTCCACGCCGGCCATGCCTTCATCGACCCAGTGGCGGTACCAGGCATCCTTCTGCTCGGGCGTGACCTTCAGCACATCCTGCAGGTAGCGCAGCATGCGCAGGTTGTTGACTGGGTGAATGTCGCAGCCGATCAGCGTGGCCAGTTCCAGCACCCGCGCTCGCTGCACCGGGTCTTGCGGGAGCAGGCGCGGTTCGGGATGGAGCGCATCCAGGTAGTCGATGATCGCGAACGACTGCCCGAGCGCAAGACTGCCATCCACCAGCGCGGGCACGGTCGCGGACGGGTTGATGCTTTCGACATACTCCGGCGCGCGGTGCTGGCCGGTGCGGATATTGACCGGCAGGTAGTCGTACGGCAGGCCTTTGAGGGCCAGCGCGATGCGCACCCGGTAGGACGTCGAGCTGTTGAAGAAACTATAGAGCTGCATGATCGGTAATGCCTGTGTGCTGCGATTCACGGGGGGTCAGACCACGCGCACGGTCAGCTCGCCGAGGCCGTCCACGCCCGTGACCATGGTCTCGCCGGCCTTGACCGCGCCAACGCCTTCCGGCGTGCCGGTGAAGATCACATCGCCCGGCTCCAGGCGGAAGAACTGCGACAGGTAGGCCACCGTCTCGGCCACCGACCAGATCAGGTGCGACACGTCGCTGCGCTGCTTCGTTTCACCGTTGACGGTCAGCCAGATGCCGGCCTGCTGCGGGTGCCCGATCTCGCTGGCACGGTGGATCGGCGCCACCGGCGCCGAGGCATCGAAGGCCTTGCCGATTTCCCAGGGGCGGCCCATCTCGCGCATCTTCATCTGCAGGTCGCGGCGGGTCATGTCGAGGCCGACGGCATAGCCCCACACGTGTTCGAGTGCCTGTTCGACCGGGATATCCGAACCGGCCTTGCCGATCACGGCCACCAGTTCGGCCTCGTAGTGGTAGTTCTGCGTCTGCGCCGGATAAGGCAGGTCCAGCGTGGTGCCGGCCTGCACCGGGACGATCGCGTCGGCCGGCTTGCAGAAGAAGAACGGCGGCTCGCGGTCGGGATCGAAGCCCATCTCGCGCGCATGGGCGGCGTAGTTGCGGCCCACGCAGTAGACGCGGCGCACGGCGAACTGGTCGTCGCTGCCGGCAACGGGGATGGAAACGGTGGCGGGGGGCGTGAAGACGTAGGACATGGTTCGGAATTTCCGGAGGTCGTCAGGTAAGCGGGAGCCTCCGGCGGTGCGCGCAGGCACCGCCCGGGGCAGGTCGGATCAGGGTTGCGGGAGGCTCAGGTGCGCGCTTCGCGTAGCAGGTTCATCGCGGACAGCACGGGCCGGTCGGAATAGCTGAACAGCACCGCGTCTTCCAGCGCGCCCAGTTGCACCGGCGCCCACGACGGGGCCACGAAAATATCGCGCGGCTCGAACTGGAACTGGTCGTCGCCGATGCGCACCGTGCCGCGCCCTTCCACCACGCTGTAGATGGTGGCGTCGGTGCTGCGGTAGGTCTTGCCCTGGAAGCCCGCCGGCAGGTACTGCATGAAGGTGGCGATGGTCGGCATCGGCCAGCCGCCGGTGGCCGGGTTGATATAGCGCAGCTTGACGCCGTCCCAGGCATCGAGCTCGCCGTTGCGGTAGAGCTGGTCCAGCGCCTCGCGCGAACGCTCGTACGGGTAGCTGAAAATCGGTGAAGTGGGATCGGTCACGCGGTGCCGCACCGGCACCATGTTGTGGCCGAAGCGGGCAAAGCTGTCGCCCTCGACGCGGGTCACGGGCTGCTGGGCTTCCGGGTAGTTCTCGGCAAAGCCGGCATCGAACTGCTGCACCAGCGGGATATCCAGCCCGTCCAGCCACACCACCGGCTCGCCGCCGTCCTCGACGGCAGGGTTGCCATGGTCATGCCAGGTCCACGACGGCGTGATGATGAAGTCGCCGGGGTGCATGGTGGTGCGCTCGCCGTTGACCGCGGTCCAGGCGCCCTTGCCTTCGACGATAAAGCGCAGCGCGGACTGGGTATGGCGGTGGCTGGGCGCGATTTCGCCCGGCAGGATCAGCTGCAGGCCGGCGTACAGCGTGGAGGTGATGCTCGACTTGCCCGGGATCCCCGGGTTCTCCAGCACCAGCACGCGGCGCACCGCTTCCTCGGCGCTGATGACGCCGCCGGCCTGCATGACCAGCGGGCGGATCTGGGCGTACTTCCAGATGGCGGGAACGATCTGCGGCCGCGGTTGCGGCGGCACCAGCGCGTGGAGCGACTCCCACAGCGGGGTCATGTGGCTGCGGCCGATTTCTTCGTAATAGGCCACGCGGGCCGGGTCTGGGGTGTGTTCGGACATGCTGTCTCCGTAACTTTATGCAGGGCTTTGGGAGCGCTTTTGTGGGTGCGTGTCATCGCTCGCACCGTCTTGTTGTCGTTATACGCGGCGCCCTATAAGATTTGAAATGAACTTTTCATCTTATCGATACGATTTTTTATATAGGTAGCCCCATGGACTGGACCCAGAGATTGCGGCTGCGCAACCTGCAGATGCTGCTGAGCCTGGCCGAGACCGGCAATATGAGCCAGTCGGCGGCCATGCTGAACACGACCCAGCCGGGCCTTTCCAAATGGCTGAAGGACCTGGAGGACGATATCGGGCTGCCACTGTTCGAGCGCCAGGCGCGCGGGCTGCGGCCCACGCCCTATGGCGAGTCGCTGATCGAGCACGCACGCCGGATCGAGGCCCAGCTGGATACTGCGCGCGACGACCTGCAGGCCATGCGCGACGGCGGCAGCGGGATTGTGGTGGTGGGTACGTCGGGCGCGTCGTCGGCGGATACCGTGCCGCTGGCAGCGCTGCATTTGCTGCAGCAGATGCCCCGCGCCAGCGTGCGGCTGGTGGAAACGACCATGGACCGGCTGATGAGCCAGCTGGCACACAGCGAGCTGGATATCGTAGTGGGACGCTCCGCCCCCGAACTGCAGGACGCGCACATGCGCACCGAATCGCTCTACATGGAGCCGATCCACTTCGTCGCCCGGCCCCGCCATCCGCTGCTGCAGGGCGCTGGCATCGGCTGGGACGACCTGTATCGCCACCGCTGGGTGGTGTGGCCGCGCGGCACGCCCATCCGCAACGCGCTGGAAGGCGCGCTGGCCAGCGCCGAGCGTGCCCTGCCGGCCGATTGCGTGGAGAGCAATTCCACCGTGCTGAATCTCACGCTACTCAACAACAGCGACATGATCGGCCTGGCCTCGCACCGCACCGCGCGCCGGCTGGAAGAGCTGGGCGCGCTGCGCATCGTGCCGCTGCGGCTGGCGGGGTTCGGCTCGGTGTCGATGTACTGGCGTGACGACGCGCAGTCGCGCGCGGCGGTCATGGCCATGCTGGATTGCCTGCGGCGGGCGGCGGGGGCACCGCAGGACTAGGTGCGGCTCAGAATCGATGCCGCATCCCCACCGCCACGGCCGTCATGCTGCGATGCCCGCTGCCGAGGAAATACCCGTTGGCAAAGCTCACCGCCGAGGTATCGAAGTTGATGCCGGCATGCTGGACATAGGCCGTCGTCAGATAGACGTCGGTACGCTTTGACAGGCTGTCGCGTGGGTCAGCGGCTGACCGCGCGATGGATCGCGAGCGCCGCGGCCACCATGGCCTCGGCGGATTCCAGCGCCCGGCCCGGATCGTCGCGCTTGCGCACCCCAGCCGCGCTGGTCCCACGCGCGGCGCCGTCCGGGTTGGCGGAGAACTTCACCACCGTCAGCCCCCTGGCCGGGTTGATATAGATCTTCTGTCCGAAGCGCCCGCTGGCCTCGATGCTGCCGTCGCCGTCGTTGCGCTGGAACCAGTAGTTGCGGTAGCCATAGCCATCGCGGCCCGGCATGGTGTTGCCGCGCGCAAAGCGGGCCTGGTTGCCGGCCGGCTGCAGCGCAATGCGCACCGCCGCCGGCGAGATCCCGCCCGAGGCGTCGCCCGCGGCCGCCCGGCGCACCGCCTCGGCAAAGCGGGCGGCGTCGCGCAGCGTGGAATTCATGCCGCCGCTGGCCATTTCCGTGCCCTGGCGGTCCACCTGGGTGTAGGCATCATCGTCGGCAAAGCGGGACCACAGCCGCTCGGTCACCAGCTGCGCCCAGCTCTTGCCGGTGATACGCCGCAGCGCCCATGCCACCGCTTCCGGCGAGCCGTTCTGGTAGTACCAGACGCCGACTTCGTCGCGCCCGCCGGTGGCGTGGACGACCTTGAGGAAGTCATAGATGGTGTCCGGCGCATCCGCCTTGCGCGGCACGATCCCCACCGCCCCGAACAGCCCCAGGTCCGGCGGCAGCCCCTCCGGGTAGCCCACCGGCACCTCCATATCCAGGTTCTGCTGTACCGTGGCCTCGCCGAACGGATTGCCGGCCAGTTCCGGCACATACTGCGCCAGCCGGGCCTGCGGATCGAGCTTGCCCTCTTCGACCAGCATGGCGGCCAGCAGACCGGTGACGGACTTGGTCATCGAGGCCCAGATATGCGGCTGGTAAGGACCAAAGCCAGCGAGGTAGCGCTCATAGACGACCTTGCCCTGGTGCAGCACGATAAAGCCGTCGGTATGGGTGTCGCGCAGGTAATCGGCCAGTCGGGCAGTCTTGCCCGCCACGGCAAACGTGGTGCCATCCAGTTCCGTACCGGGCTGGCCGGCCAGGGCCAGCGGCTGGCTGGCATGCCGGATGCCCGCCGTTGGCGACATCTCGCGCGCATGCCGGAACGCCCAGCGCATATTCGGCGGACGCAGCCCGCTGCCGCGGCTGACTTGCTTGTCGGGCGGCGGCGGAAAGCCCTGCATGACCTCGTCCTCGGCAACGACCAAAGGCTGGCCGGTGCCCTGCGCCAGCGCAACGCTCATCGGCGCTACCAGCAGCGCCACGGCCAACCACGCCCGACTGCGTCCGAATCCCGTCCTGCGCGTCACTGTTTGCGCTTGCATGCTGTCTCCATTCCTGTCCAGGCGCTTGCACGGACGGTGCGCCGCCTTGTATGCATTAGGTGCAAGCCTGCATGGTGCAGGCCGCGGGCGCCATCTTGGCGGACGCGGATCCTGACCTCAATGATGCGTTCGGAATAGAGCCATAACCCGGTGGAATGTCAGGCCCCGAAGCCGCATAATGGCGAAACCCTTCCTCTCCGATGTCTGCCATGCAGCTTCCCGACGCCCGCGTCCGCGACCTGCTCCGCCATCCGGGGCGCTTTGCCTGGCACACGCTCAGGCAGTTCCGCGCCAACCAGGGCCTGCTGCTGGCCGGCGCGGTGGCCTACTACGCGCTGCTGTCGATCGTGCCGCTGCTAATCCTGATGATCATTGCCCTGTCGCACGTGATCGGACCAGACCTGCTGTTGTCCACGCTCGCGCGCTACCTGGAGTGGGTGGTGCCGGGGCAGTCCAGGGCCCTTATCTCCGAGCTTGCCGCCTTCCTGCGCAACCGCGGCACGATCGGCTGGGTACTGCTGGGCACCATGCTGTTCTTCAGTTCGCTCGCCTTCACCGTGCTGGAGAATGCCATGTCGGTGATCTTCGAGCACCGCGTGTCGATCCGGCGCCGGCATTTCCTGGTCTCGGCGCTACTGCCCTATTGCTACATCGCGGTACTGAGCGTGGGCCTGCTGCTGGTCACGGTGGTGTCAGGCGGCCTGCTGGCCATCGGCGAACGGCATGTGGAAGTGCTGGGCCGCGACTGGTCGCTGGACCGGCTCTCGACCGGCCTGCTCTACCTGCTCGGCTTCATTGGCGAGGTGCTGATGCTGACCTCGATCTACATGGTGATGCCGGTTGGCAGGCTGTCGCTGCGGCATGCGCTGAGCGGCGCGTTGATTGCGGCCGTGCTGTGGGAAGTCTCCCGTCATGTGCTGGCATGGTACTTCACCACGTTGTCGCAAGTGAGCCGGGTCTATGGTTCGCTGACCACGGCGATCGTGGTGCTGCTGAGCTTGGAGATTGCGGCGACCTTGCTGCTGCTGGGGGCGCAGGTGATCGCGGAGTTCGAGCGTGGCGGCTGGGAAGGAAAGCCAGCGCACGCGGAACCGGAAGAATTCCACACCTGAGCGGCACCATTCACGCGCCCGCTCAGGCGAGCGCCAGATCGAGGCAGGCGCGGATACGCCTCTCCTCCTCCGCACCGAAGGCGCCGATAAATACCAGTGCAGACCCTGCCGCATCGCCTTGCGCCATCGGATTCAGCCGCATGCGGCCCGCGACCACATGCAGTTCATGCAGGCGCGGATCGGCTGCCAGCCTGACCATACCCTTCGCGCGCAGCAGGCGCACCGGCAGCGTCTTCAGCGCCTGCCGCAGCCGCATCTTGTCGAAATCGCGGCCGGTCTGGTATGAAATGCTGCGGATGCCGGCGTGCACGGTGCCGACGGGTCGCCGCCAGTGCCCGCCTGCCTGCAGCACGGCATCGCCATGTGGTTCCGGCAAGGCGGCGTCGACAAAGACCGACAAGGGCACCTCGCCCTCGCATGCGCTCAGCACCGCAGAACGCGGCGCGATGGCGCCGACCGTGGCGGCAGCCATTGCCAGTGCATCCGCATCGGCAAGGTCTGCCTTGGTCAGCACCACCACCGAGGCCCCCGCGATCTGCAGCCGCACTATGTCGCCCACCAGCGGATCGTGCAGGCTGTGGGCGACCTCGGTCACGTCCACGGCCACCACCACGGCATTGAGCACAAAGGCCCGATCCAGCAAGCCGACCTGCGCAATACGCTGCGGGTCCGAGACACCGCTGGCCTCGATCACCAGCAGGTCGGGCCGCTGCTCCCTTGCTGCGATGGCCACGAGCGCCTCGGCCAGCCGGCCGCCGATCGAGCAGCAGATACAGCCGTTCTCCAGCTGGATCACGTCGTCGCTGCGCGTGCGGATCAGCGCGGCATCGATATTGATCTCGCCGAAGTCGTTGACCAGCAATGCGATGCGGCGCCCGTGCGCGTTGGCCAGCAGGCGGTTGAGCAAGGTGGTCTTGCCGGCGCCAAGGTAGCCGCCGACCACCACCAGCGGGACCGGAGCCCGCGCGTTCATCGGGCCGGCGCCGGGAACACGCGCCCGCCCAGCACCGTGCCCCAGACGCGCACGTCCTTCAGGCATGCGGGAGCCACTGTGGTCGGGTCATCTTCCAGCACGGCAAAGTCGGCCAGCTTGCCAGGCGCGATGCTGCCGATGCGGTGATCGAGCTTCAGCGTATAGGCCGCACCCATGGTGATGGCATACAGCGCGTCGGCGACGGTCAAGCGCTCCGCTTCGCCCAGCACGCTGCCGGAGGCCGTCTGGCGCTGCACCGCGCACCACGCCGTGAAGAGCGGGTTCAGCGGCGTGATCGGCGCATCGGAGTGGATCGCAAACGGAATGGCCAGCTTGCGCGCAGTGCCCGCCGGGTTCATGCGCGCGGCGCGCGCCGGTCCCACGGTCTGGCCGGCATGCGCATCGCCCCAGTAGTACAGGTGGTTGGAGAAGAAGTTGATGCACAGGCCCAGCCGCGCCGCGCGCGCGAGCTGTGCCTCGTCGGCCAGCTGGCAGTGCTGCAGCGTATGGCGATGGTCCGCGCGCGGATGGCGCGACAGCATGGCTTCGAGCACGTCCAGCACCACTTGCGTCGCCTCATCGCCATTGTTGTGGATATGCAATGGCAGGCCGGCCAGGTGGAACGGCGTGAAGGCGTCGAGCAGTTGCTCGGGCGGGATCAGCCACAAGCCATTGGCCTGTCCGCCGGCATAGCCGGGCGCACGCAGGCGCGCGGTAAAGCCCTGGATCGAGCCGTCGACGATGAACTTGACCGGACCGAAGCGCAGCTTGTCGGTACCGGCCGCCGCCGCGGCCTGCACGCGGGCGGGGCCGCCCTGTGCATTGCGCTGCGGCGAGAACGCCGGGACGATGCGCAGCGGGAAGCCGGGGTCGGCAGTGACCGCCTGCAGCGTCTCCAGCCCCTTGGGCGACAGGTCGTTGACCAGGTCAGTCGCCGTGGTCACGCCCGCCAGTTGCGCCACGCGGCCGAAGCGGCGCACCGCGTCGGCATTCTCGGCCGCCGCCAGCGACAGGCCGCTGCCAAGCACGCGCTGCACCGGGAACATCGCGGCGAATTCCTGCAGCTCGCCGGTGGGCAAGCCCCGCGCGTCCTTGTGCACGCCGTCGATATCTGTGTCCTCGTCGATGCCGGCCCGCGCCAGCATCGCGGAATTGACGTTCATCAGATGCACGCTGGCATGCATCACCACGATGGGCCGCGTGGCCGAGACGCGATCCAGCTCGCGCACCGACAGCCGGCTGGCGCCGAAATAGATCGGGTCGAAGCCCCAGGCTAGCAGCGGCGTGTCCGGGTCATGCATCTGGCTTGCCGCGCCCGCCAGGCGATCGATCACCTGCTCCAGCGTGCGCAGACCGCGCCACAGCTTGCCGTCCGGATCGCGGCGGTCGAAGTAGCCGACGTAGACCGCATCCCACATCGCGCCTTCCATCAGGTGGCAATGGCCTTCCACCAGCCCGGGCATCAGCACCTTGTCGCGGAAGGTGTCGACCTGCACCGCATCCGGCCAGCCGGCCATCTCGGCCGCGCCGCCCACGGCAAGGATCTTGCCGTCGCGCACCGCGACTTGGGTCGCCTCGGGCTGGCCGGCTTCCATCGTGAGGATCTTGCGCGCCACGAATACCTGCGTGCGCGCCGTGTCGTCTTGTGTCATGAATTGCATGAGTCCGTTCATTCACGACGCCTGCACGCGGGCCAGGCGGGGTGCGTAGTTCACCAGCGCGATCACCAGCAGGTTGACGCACAGGCTGACCAGCCCGAGGTTGATGCCGCCGAAATCGACCTGCTGCACATACAGCGCGATCGCCAGTGCCTGGCCGGTGACGATGCCGAGCGCAATCGCCAGCGGCCGCACCTTCAGCGAGAACAGGATCACCAGCACGCCAGGGAAGAACTGCGTCACGCCGTAGTAGGTGGTGTTGATCAGCGTCAGCATCAGGTTGGGCGTGGCCAGCGTCATGGCGATGGACAACACCAGGTAGATCACGATCACCACCTTGGCGCCCTGCTTCTGGCGCGCCTCGGGCATGCCGGGCAGCAGGTTGCGCGTGACAATGGGGCCGATCGCCAGGCAGATGCCGGCCAGCACCAGCAGCCCCGACAGCGCAGCGCCGGCGGTCACCAGTCCGAGCAGCCAGTCCGGCAACAGCCGCACCGCCGCCGCGAAGAAGGCCTCGTTGGGGGAGGCGAGCTGCAGGTTCTGGCTGATCGCGTAGTACGACGCCAGCACCAGGAACGGATACATCAGCATGTACAGCGGCATCGCCACCTGCGTGCGCCGGATGGTGTTGGCGCTCTTGGCCGTGAAGAAGTTCTGCACCGCGAACGGCATCACGTAGAAGCCCAGTGCCTGGAACAGCATGGTGCTCATCGAGAAGCGCAGCTGGGTGTCATTCATCTGATTGCTGACCTGCATGCTGGCGGCATGGAACACGTCGCCCACGCCCGCCTTCCAGCCCACTGCAACGCCGGTGGCGACGATCGCCACCACCATCAGGATGTCCTTGAGGATGGCGATATAGGCCGATGCGCGCACGCCGGAGATGGCAATGTAGGTAAAGGCCAGCGCCGCCGAGATCATCACCAGGTACACCGGCTCGAACTCCCAGCCCAGCCCCTTGAGCGCCGCCACCAGCCCGGTGAACTGCAGCTGGCCCCAGGGCAGCAGGAACAGGATCGCCGAGCCCGCCACGATCAGCTCCAGCGCACGGCTGCCGTAGTGGCCCTTGAACAGGTCCGGCAGCGTGATCGCGTTATAGCGCGCGCCGGCCTGCCAGATCTTGGGCCCGAGGAAATAGCCGAGCGGATACGCCAGCAGGATGTAGCCGAGGAACCAGACCCCGTAGGTCGGCCCCTTGGCGTAGATGCCACCGGGAAAGCCCACCATCGTGCCGATGCTGTAGATCTCGCCCGCGGCCAGAAAGAACACCAAGTAGGCGCCGAACTGCCGCGACGCCACGAAGAAATCATGCACGCTCTGCGCGCCGTGGCCCTTCTTCGAGCGGATGGCGAGATAGAGCGAGAAGACGATAAAGCCGAGGAATACCGCTGTGGTCATGATGGTCTCCCCTTCAGGCTTCATGCGCCGCGTCGGCGGCGTGGCGGTCGAACAGCAGCCAGCACGCCAGCATGCAGCCGGAGGTCAGCACGAACCAGGCAAAGATCCAGGCGTAGATAAAGGGCACGCCGAGCACGAAGCGCTCGACAGTCGCCACCCAGGGCAGCATCCCGATGACGCCGATATACGGCAGGCCAAGGCCAATCAACAGCTTGAGCATGATGTCTCTCCGGTTTCCGATGGGCGGTGGATGGCGGGCGCCGTGTGTGCTGTCACCGGCCCGCTCTTTTGTTCCGGTCATCATAGGGAGCGCGGAGGTATGATTCAAATGCAAATGTTGAACCGATCCCATAACCAACGCGCATGGTTTTCCGCATGGACACACAGAAACTTCTGCACCTGCTCGCCGTGGTCGAGCACGGCACGTTCTCCGAAGCGGCCCGTGCCATACACCTGACCCAGCCGGCGCTGAGCCGCAGCATCCGCGCGCTGGAAGACGAGCTCAAGGCGCCACTCTTTGACCGCGGCGCGCGGCGCGCGCGCCTGACGGTGTTCGGCGAACTGGTGGCCGACCGCGCGCGCCGCATGCGGCTGGAAGAACGCCAGTTGCGGCGCGACCTGGACCTGCTGCGAGGTGGCGAGGAAGGCTCGCTGACGATCGGGGTCGCGCCCGCGCCGGCGGCGCTGCTGCTGACGCCGTTCCTGATCCACATGGCGCAGGCCCACCCGCGCATCAAAGTGCGCACCGAGACCGGCGCCACCAGCGCCCTGCTGGAGGCACTGCGCAACGAAACCATCGACGCCATCGTCGGCGATGCCTATGTGCTGCGCGCGGCCGACGACATCGACGTGGAGCCATTGGGTGAGCTACCCGCAGGTCTGGTATGCCGCGCCGGGCATCCGATCCTGCGCAAACGCCGCATCGATATCGAGACCATTCGCGCCTACCCGGTGGCAACCACCACGCTCAGCACCGTCATCAGCCGGCAACTGGCGGAGCTATGGGGGCCGGGCGCCGCGCCGGACAAGCTCTTCACCCTGCATTGCGACAACCTCGACATGCTGCGCAGCGTGACGCTGGCCAGCGATACGCTGCTGTTCGGCGTGCTCTCGATCACGCGGCAGGAGCGCGCCGCCGGGCTGATGGCCGAAGTGCCGATGCCGCCCGATCCGCGCCGCTGCGGCCGCTATGGCATTGCACGCATGGCGGCGCGCTCGCTGTCGCCGGCGCTGGAGGTGCTCTATCGGTTCACGCGGGAACACTGGAAAGCGCTGTCGTCCGAAGCTGGCGGTGCCAACGCGCGCCGCTGAACCTGCCCCTTGCCGCGCGCTGTTGTATGCTCCGCCCTGAACCATCGCCCGTGTCCCGCATGACCGAATCCACGCCAGACCGCCCTCGCCGCATCACCATCCACGACGTCGCCCGCGCCGCCGGCGTGTCGCTGACCACGGTGTCGCACGCGCTGAACGACCGCGGCGTGCTGGACCCGGCCACGCGTGCGCGCGTCAAGCGCGTTGCCGCCGAACTGGGCTACCGGCCCAGCGTGCGCGCGCAGCGGCTGCAGTCGGGCCGCGCCAACTGCATCGCGCTGTTGTCGTCGATGCCGTTCGCGGTGGCGGGCGGCACGTCGCGGCTCGGCTTCATGATGGAAGTGGCGGCGATCGCCGCCGAAGCGGCAATGGGGCGCGGCCTGGGCGTGGTGCTGGTGCCGCCGCTGGAAGGCGCCGGGGGCCTGCTCGATACATTGGATATCGACGGCGCGATCGTGATCGAGCCGATCGCGGGCGACCCGCATATCGCGCGCCTGCGTGAGCGCGGCGTCAGCATCGTGTCGATCGGGCGCGAGCCGCTGACCGACACGCCGGTGCCTTGCGTCGACCTGCAATCGGCCGACACCGCCCGGCTGCTGCTGGCGCATTTGCACGGACACGGGCGCCGGCATATCGGCCTGATGATCGGCGCGGCGCCGCGGCAGTCGTATGTGGAAACCGAACGCGCTTACCGCGAGTTCACGCAGGCAATGGGCTTGCCCTGCCATATCGTCAAGGCAGCCGAGGAACACGGCGAAGCCGCGGGCGCCGAGGCCTGCGCGCAGTTGCTGGCGCAGATGCCGGCGCTCGATGCGCTGTGCGCGCCGGTGGATGCGTTTGCGGTGGGCGCCATGGCCCACCTGCAAGGGCTGGGCAAGCGCGTGCCCGACGATGTGCTGGTGGTGACGCGCTATGACGGCATCCGCGCCCGCAGCGCACAGCCGCCGATCACCGCGGTCAACCTGCATCTGGAGCGCGTGGCATCGCTGGCGGTGGAACTGCTGTTCGCGCACCTGTCCGGCGACCGTAGCCGCGACGTGATCACCGGGCCCGCGCCCGAACTGGTGGTGCGGGCATCGTCCACGCCAGGCGTCTAACCGCGCAGCAGCACCACCGCACCGGAGACCAGCGCAAACACCAGCACGCCGATGCGCAGCATGCGCTGGTTGATGCGCTTGTGCACCAGGTGGCTGGCCACCATGCCGACGATCAGCACCGGCAGCAGCCCGATGGCATAGAGCACCTGCTCCATACCGAGCCGGTCGCTCAGCGCCAGCACCACCAGCGAGATCGATTCACCGACCAGGAAGCACAGCGCCACGGTGGCACGCAGCGTCGCGACCGGCGCATGCTGGTAGGCCAGCGCCAGCGGCGGGCCGCCGACACCGGTTGCGGTCTCGGTCACGCCGGTGATCAGGCCGGTCGAGGCAAAGGTCAGCCGCCCCGGCGTAAAGGCCGGCGCCAGCAATGACACCACCGCTGCGGCAATGGTGCTGCCGCCGACCAGCGCGTTGAGCCATGCCATCGGCATCGCCACCAGCACCCACAGCCCGCCGAAGGTGCCGGCCAGCCGCCCGGCGCTGATCCACCCTGCGCCGCGCAGGTCGATGGCATGGCGTTCGCGCCATGCCACGTAGGCGTTGAGCGGCAGCATCGCCAGCAGCAGCGCGCCTGGCAGCATTGCCGGCGCGGCCAGCGCCAGTACCGGCACCACGATCAGCGCGAAGCCCATGCCGGTCGCACCCTGGACCAGCGCGCCGGTAAAGACCGCCACGCCGACGCTGAACAACGTCATGTCCATGGTCAGGATGCCTCCATGCCGGCCTGGCGCGCGCGGTGCACGTCCGCGGCGTCGTGCAGCTTGCGGATCGGGGCATTGGCGATGGTGTCCTCGGCCATGGCGTGGATCGCCCGCATCAGCGCGCGAGCGTCCCAGTCCGTGGGCCAGCCCTGCCACAGGCGCAGGCTGCCATCGACAAAGACCGCGCGGATCTGGTCGCGGTTGGCCAGGCGCACCAGTTCCCAGGTCAGGTCCCAGGACGGCGTCAGCTCCGGCACGTCCAGGTCGACCAGCAGGAAGTCGGCGCGCTTGCCCGCGGCGATCTCGCCGGTGAGCGCACCCAGGCCCGCCACATCGGCCGCGTCATGCGTGGCCATGTCGACCCAGCGCCAGCCCGCGCCGCAGGAGGAATCGCCCACGCCGATGCCGAAGGCGAAGCGCTGGGCGGCCTCGGCATAGTCCAGCAGGCGGAAGCCGTCGCTGCGGGTGCCATCGGTGCCCAGACCCAGGCGCACGCCGAAGGTGGCCATGGTTTCAGCCGGCGCCACGGCGTTGCCCTTCCAGGCGCTGGCCACGGGGTTGTAGGCCACCGCGGTGCCGGTGTCGGCCAGCAAGCGGATCTCATGCGGCGTCACCAGCGTGGCATGCGCCAGCAGCGCCGCCTGGCCCAGTGCGCCGACTGCCGCGAGATGTTCGATCGGACGGCGCCCGCAGGCATTGAGCGAGCGCTCCACCGCCACCAGGTGCTCGTTGGCGTGCGTCTGGAAGATGCGGCCGGATTCGGCGCACAACTGGTAGACGTGGTGCAGCATCGCGTCAGAGGCCACCTCGGGAATCGAGATCGCCAGCGACGGGGCCACCAGCGGATCGCTGGCGTACTTGTCCAGATGAGCGGCGGCGCGGCGCAGGATCGGCGCGGCGTCGAGCGTTTCGGCGCCAGGCTTGTCGTTGCAGATCAGGCCCAGCACGCAGCGCACGCCGGCATCGGTGATCGCGCGCGCAACCGCGTCCAGCCCGGCGTCGCTGCGCGTGCCGGCATCGACCACGGTGGTGAAGCCGCCGCGCAGCGCTTCCAGCGCCGCCAGCTTGGACGACAGGTACAGGTGCTCCGCCTTCAGGCTGCCCTCCAGCGGCACCCACACGCGGCGGAAGATCTCCGACGGCTCGCCGAACACCAGCGACTTGCCGAACGACTGCGTCAGGTGGTGATGCGTGTCGATCATGCCGGGCATCAGCAGCATGCGCGGCAGCGGCAGGGTCTCCAACTCGGGGAAGCGCGCAGCGACTTCCCCGGCCGTGCCCACTGCCGTGAAGCGGCCACCCTCCACCACCACCGCGTGGCCGCGTACCGCGCCCTGGCGCAGCAGGGTCCATTCCGGCAGCAGGATGCGCGGTTGCCTGAAACTGTCCGGCACCAGGGCCGGGTTGGTATCGCCGGGCCAGGCCGGGGTCGAGTCAGAACGATCAGTCATTGCAATTCAGGAAGCGGGGTCAATGCGTGGCAGCGGCATCGTCGCGGGCCACCGGGCCCGCTGCCGCGGCCCGCAGGCCCGTATGGAAGAACAGGAAGTTGAGCAGCGCCGCGGTCATGGCCCCCATGGCCACGCCATTGCCCACCAGGATGCGCACGTTGGCCGGCAGGCCGCCATAGATGCCGGGCACCAGGATCGGCAGCAGGCCCACGGCCAGCGCCACGGCCACCACGTACATATTGGCGTGGTCGCGCAGGTCCACCTTGCGCAGGATGTCGATGCCCATGGTGCCGACGATGCAGAACACCACCAGCCCGGTGCCGCCGACCACGGCCTCGGGGATCGCGCTGATCAGCGACGACACCGGCACCAGCAGCCCGAACGCCACCAGGATCGCGCCCGACATCGCCGTGACAAAGCGCGAGCGCACGCCGGTGGCACGCACGATGCCGATGTTCTCGCCGCTGGTGATGATCAGCGAGGTGCCGAACATCCCGCCCAGCAACGAAGTCAACGCATCGGCGCGGATGGTGCGCGGCACGTCGCGCTGCTGGTCAACCGGCCTGCCCACGGCATCGCTGATCGCCAGCGTCTGGCCGGTGGCCTCTACCATCGAGATCACGGCGAACACCATCAGCGGGATCGCGGCCACCACATCGAAATGCGGCCACCCGAACGGGAACGGCGTGGGCAACGCGAACACCGGCGACATCGACACATGGCCAGGCTGGAACGCACCGGCCAGCCCGGCCACCAGCGCACCGCCCAGCAGCCCCAGCAGGATCGCCAGCTGTGCCAGCATGCCCGACAGCAGGCGCGATGCCGCCACGGTGCAGGCAATGGTGGCGAACGCCAGCAGCAGGTTGAGCGGATCCACCGTGCTGCCCGCGGCCGGGTGGCCGGCAACCAGCTTGCCGGATACCTGCGCCAGGTTGATCGCCACCAGCAGCAGCATCGTCCCCACCACCACCGGCGGGAAATAGCGCAGGCAGCGCCGGAATACCGGCAGCACGCAGAAGTAGAAGACGCCGGTCAGGATCACCGCGCCGGCAGCGGTCTGCACGTCGGTCTGCTGTGCGATCAGGATAAACAGCACGATCGGGGCGCCGCCGGGCAGCATCACGAACGGCAGCCGAGCACCGATGCCCCGCTTGCCCAGCGACTGCAACAGCGTGCCGATGCCGCAGATCACAAAGGTGGCGCTCAGCAGCTGCACCGCCAGCGCGGGCGGGAAGTTCAGCGCCTTGCTCATCAGGAAGACGGACGCGATCGGCGACGCGGCCATGACCAGTACGTGTTGAAGCCCGAAGACAAACAGGCGCCGCCATGGCAGCCGTTCATCCACCGGCGCGGGGGCGGGGTGGGACATGCTTTGCTCCTCGTTTGGTGTGTGGGCGTTGTCCCGGTGGCCCGCAAGCCACCTGCTGCGTCTGTGCGCAATTCGCCTCGGATATTATCGATTTCCGCTAACAAAAACGTTTTGGTAAGTGTAGGGAAACGGAATTCGCGATGCAAGCGGTTTCTCGGCGGAGCGCCTGTGGTCTTCCCCTATATCGATCAGATCGATAAGTGCTAGCAGCAAAACGCGTTTCACAAGTTGATGCCTGGGCCCCAAAGTACCCGCCATAGCGCCTTGCGCGACACAACACGCCCCTGAAGGAGACGCCCCCATGCGAGACAAGAACAGTCCGGCGGAATCTGCCGACCCCGCCCAGCCGGTGCCGGCCCGGCGCCGCATCGTCCAGGGGGCGGGCCTGCTCGCTCTCAGCGCCTCCCCGCTCGGCGCACTGGCCGCGCGCATCAGCGACGGCGTCACCCTGGCCGACGGCCCCCGCCCGCTGGTGCGCTATCCGGGCAAGCGCCCGCTGGTGCGCGTCAGCACCCGGCCGCCGCACCTTGAGACGCCCTTCTCCGCGTTCAACGAGGGGCCGATCACCGCCAACGACGCCTTCTTCGTGCGCTACCACCTGGCCAACATTCCGCTGTCGGTAGACCTTGCCACCTTCCGCCTGACGGTTGGCGGGCACGTCAACAAGCCGCTGAAGCTGTCGCTCGATGAACTGAAGAGGCTGGCCGATCCGGTGGACATCGTCGCCGTGAACCAGTGTTCAGGCAACAGCCGCGGCTTCTCCGAGCCGCGCGTGTTCGGTGCCCAACTTGCCAACGGTGCAATGGGCAATGCGCGCTGGACCGGTGTGCCGCTGCGCAAAGTGCTGGAGCACGCGGGCGTCAAGGCCGGCGCCAAGGTGGTCACCTTCAACGGGCTGGATACGCCGGTGCTGCCGAGCACGCCCGACTTCCGCAAGTCGCTCGATATCGCCCATGCGATGAACGGCGAGCCGATGCTGGCCTGGGGCATGAACGGCGAAGACCTGCCGCTGCTCAACGGCTATCCCATCAAGCTGGTGGTGCCGGGCTACTTCGGCACCTACTGGATCAAGCACCTGTCCGAGATCGAGGTGCTGGACCGCCCGTTCGAAGGCCATGATGCGTTCTTCATGACCAAGGGCTATCGCGTACCGGATAACGACTGCCAATGCGTGGCGCCGGGCACCCCCGCCAGCAAGACGCGGCCGATCTCGACGCTCGCGGTGCGCAGCTTCATCACCAGCGTGGGCGCCGGCGGCGTGCTGCCCGCCGGTCGCATGGTGGAGCTGAAAGGCATTGCCTTCGATAGCGGCTCCGGCATCCGCGGCGTCGAAGTCTCGGTCGACGGCGGGCAAAGCTGGCAGGCCGCCACGCTGGGCCAGGACCTGGGCCGCTTCTCGTTCCGCCCCTGGCAACTGCCGGTGAAGTTCGCGCGCAAGGGCCCAGCGGTCTTGATGGTGCGCGCCACCAGCGTCCAGGGCGAGGTGCAGCCTGCCAAGGCCAACTGGAACCCGGCCGGCTATCGCCGCAACGTCATTGAATCCACGCCGGTCACCATTGCCTGAGGAGCGCGCCATGCATCGATCCATCACCCCCATGCTGCTCGCGCTCGCCCTGCTGGGCGCGGGTAGCGCGTCCGCGGCACCCCAGGACATCAAGCTGCCGGCGGAGAACGTTAAGCTCAAACCCGCGAAGCTGCCCGGCTACGGCATCGCCATGCAGAAATGCGCGATCTGCCATTCGGCCGACTACGTCGCCTACCAGCCGCCCGGCCTGAGCCTGACGCAGTGGACCGGCGAGATGAAGAAAATGCAGCAGGCCTACGGTGCGCCGATCGACGATGGCGAGGTCGAGCAGCTCGGCGCCTATCTCGCGGTGGCCTACGGCTCCGCCAAGATCAAGGATCCGGAGATCGTGGCGATCGCGCAGAAGGCGGGCAAGCCCGCGCCGGCCGCACCCGCGGCCGCCTCAGCGCCTGCCGCCGCGGTGGACGTGCAGGGCCTGCTGGCGAAGAACGCCTGCCTGAGCTGCCACAGCGTGACGCAGAAGGTTGTCGGCCCGGCTTATCACGAAGTCGCCACCCGCTATAAGGACGATGCGCAGGCACAGGCCAGGCTGGAAGCCAGCATCCGCGGCGGCAGCACCGGCAAATGGGGTTCGGTGCCGATGCCCCCGTTTGCCGGGTTGAAGGCGGACGAAGTCAAGGCGTTGGCGGCGTACGTGCGGCAGCAATAGTCTCCCCCCGCTTCCCCGATCGCAAGGCGCCACGGCTAATCGCCGGGGCGCCTTGCATTTTTCGCTTGCAGTTTCCCGTTGCTTCCTTATACTTAGCCACATGGCTAACCATTGTGCCGAGTTTGCTGACGTGTCCCAGGCTGTCGATATTTCCCCGCTTTCCGACGTGTTCTACGCGCTGGCGGACCCGACCCGCCGTGCCATCGTCAGCGTGCTCGGCCGCGGGCCGGAAACGGTCTCGGCACTGGCGGCACCGTTCACGATGGCACTGCCCTCGTTCATGAAGCACCTGCAGGTGCTGGAGCGCAGCGGCCTGATCCGCTCGCGCAAGACGGGGCGCGTGCGCACATGCGAACTGGTACCGCAACCGCTGTCAGACGCGCAGCAATGGCTGGCCGACCAGCGCGCCATGTGGGAGGCCCGTACCGACCGCCTGGCCGCCTTTGTCGAAGCCCTTCATCAGGAGGAACAGTCAGATGCCGAATGAAAACGCCGCCAGCCCTGAAAGCCAGGACCTAGTCATCTCGCGCCTGCTCAAGGCCCCGCGTGCCAAGGTCTGGCGTGCATGGAGCGATCCCAAGCTGCTCAAGGAGTGGTGGTGCCCCAAACCCTGGACCACCGAGGTCCTGGCCTTCGACATGCGCCCCGGCGGTGCCTTCCATACGCTCATGAAAGGCCCGGACGGCGGCGTCAGCGACAACCCGGGATGCTTCCTCGAAATCGTGCCGATGGAGAAGATCGTCTCCACCTCGGCCCTGGTGGCAGGCTATCGGCCCAACAAGCCGTGGCTGTCGATGACCGCGGTCATCACCATGGCTGACGAGGGTGACGGCACCCGCTACATTGCACGCGTGATGCATCCGGATGAGGCCACGCGCAAGCAGCATGAGGAGCTGGGGTTTTATGAGGGCTGGGGCATCTGCATTACGCAGCTGGATGAATTTGCGCAGCAGTTGAAGTAAGGCTGGCTTCGCAGATGCCTTCGGCACGCTTGCCGGTTTGCTCCCCTTGCCCGCTCGCGGGAAAGGGGAGCGCCTGCGAGAGGTGCCAGCCTGATCCCGATCTCTCAGTAGCGTGGGCGGCTTGGCGTTTTCAAAACCGATGCCGCAACCCCACGCTCACCGACTTCGCATCATCCCCGCTACCCGGATCAATCACGATGCTGTTGTTGCTCACGCTGCCGCCGGGGCTGTTATGCACCAGCACCACCCGCACATAGGCCGTGGTGCGCTTGCTCAGGTCATGGTCCCACCCCAGCGTCACCGCCAGCGGCCGCTGGCCGCCGCCCAGGATCTGGCGCTTGAGTGCGGCGGCCTTGAAGGTGTCGCGTTGCGTCACGTTCCAACTGAAGGTCACGCCGTAGTGGCGTGCTGAGCGGGTCTCGGGCCGCTCGCTGCTGGCGGCGCTGTACAGCAGGCCGATCTCGACCGGCTTGAAGCGATAGGAGCCGCCGACGAAATGGTTGGAAGTCAGCGTCGGCTCCACCGGCACGTTGGCGCCTGAATACATCCCCTGGTAGGAGTAGAACGCGTAGACGTTGCCGGCCTCGTAGGTCGCATTCATGCCGAAGTTCAGCCCTGAGCGCGCCGACCCCGGCACCTCGCCGGGCGCCACCGCGGCGCCAAAGGAAAAGCCGCCCCAATTAGGCGAGAAATACTGCACCGCGTTGTCGAAACGGGCGCCGTAGGCCACGTGCCCGGTGCCCTGCGATGCGGTCGCGCTCAGCAGGTTGAATGGCGACACCGCGCCATTGAGCAGGAACGGATCCAGCCGCAGCAGCGCATAGAACGACGGCGTGTACTGCCGCCCCAGCCGGAACTCACCCCAGTTGCCCGACAGGCCCAGATAGGCCTGTCGCCCGAACAGCCGGTTGTTGCCGAAGAACTCCGTGCCGTTGTCGATATTGAAGCCCGACTCGACCAGGAAGTTGGCCTTGAGCCCGCCGCCCAGGTCCTCGATGCCGCGGATGCCCCAGCGCGACGCGGCCTGCTGGCCTTCGCGCATGCGCACCACGCTTTCCGAACCCCCGGCGTATTCGATCGATGCATCGACCACGCCGAACAGCTGCATCGTGCCGGCCACGGCATTGCCCGCGGCCAGCGCCGCGCCCATCACCATCCACTGTCTTACCTTCACGCTGCCTGTCTCCCGTTCTTGTTGTTGTGGTCCAGCCTTACTTCGCCTGCAGCCCCGCCACCTTCACTACCTCGCCCCACGCGGCCAGGTCGGCGCTGACCAGCTTGCCCAGGTCGGCCGGGCTCGACGGCGCGGCCGGCTGCAGGTTCATGGCGGTGAACTTCTCGCGGTCGCCCGGTGTCTGCAGGATGCGGTTCACCTCGGCGTTCAGCCGGTTGACGATCGGCGCGGGCAGGCCCCTGGGGCCGAAGATCGCGACCCAGCTGGCTTGCTGGAAGGGCACGCCCTGCTGCGACATAGTCGGCACGTCCGGCGCCGTCAGCAGACGCTCCGGACCGGAGACCGCAATGCCCCGGATGCGGCCGGACTTCAGGTGCGGGACAGACGAGATGGCGTCGGTGATGCCAATGGTGACGTGGCCCGCGGCCAGGTCGTTGCTGCACTGGGTGGCGGTCTTGTAGGGGATATGGCGCAGGTGGATGCCGGTCTTGGCATTCAGGTATTCCATGGCCAGGTGGCCGCCCGAGCCCACGCCCCATGAGCAGTACGCCAGTTCCGTCTTGCTGGCCCTGGCGTAGGCAACCAGCTCCTGCAGATTGTGCACCGGTACAGTGGCGCTGACCGCCAGCAGGTTGCCGCCGGGCTGGCTGGGGCGCGCGATGGGGGTGAAGTCCTTGATCGGGTCATAGGGCAGCGACGGCGTGGTCCACGGGTTCACCGTCATGGTCGCGGCGTAGGTGAACAGCAGCGTGTAGCCGTCGGGCGCGGCGCGCGCCACGGTCTCGTTGGCGATGATGCCGTTGGCGCCGGGGCGGTTGTCGACCACCACTGGCTGCTTGAGCGCGGCGGTCAGGCGCTCGGCCACCAGCCGTGCAGTCTGGTCGGTGACGGTGCCTGCGCCCGAGGGCAGCACCATGCGGATGGGCTTGCTGGGGTATGGGGCCTCGGCGTGCGCGCTGACCGCACCCGCCAGGGCCAGCGCCGCGGCCAGGGTCGCTGTGCGCGTGGCACAAGCCCTGCGGGCGCCAGTGTGCTGGCTGCTCATATTGCTGTCTCCGTTGCGGCGCATTGGCCGCGCATGCCGGTACGTTGCCGGCGTGTCATGGGTGGGCGCACCGGGCAGCGGCCCGGGCGCCCTGGCTGAACCGGCTCAGGCTTGCGCCTGCGCCGCGTGATCAAGTGCCGCCAGCCGTTCGTAGTGCCAGTCGGCATCGCCGAACAGGTTGGCGTGGGCGGCCAGGCGCTTGTAGCAGTGGCCGATTTCCATCTCGTCGGTCATGCCCACCGCACCGTGCAGCTGCACCACGTCTTCGCCGAGCGCGCGCCCGGCGTCCGAAACAAAGGCCTTGGCATGCGATACCGCGCGCATGCGCGCCACTGCATCGCCATGCAGGGCGTTGGCCGCCAGCTCGGTGATGGCGCGCGCCTGTTCGACGCTGACATAGAGGTCTACCAGCCGATGCCGGATCACCTGGTTGGCCGTCAGGGGGCGACCGAACTGCTCGCGCGTCACCAGGTAGTCGCGGGTCAGGTCGAACGCGCGCGACATGGTGCCCACGGCTTCGGCGCAGGCCATCACGGTGGCCTGGTCGATGGCGCCTTCCACCAGCGGCCAGGCGCCGTCCATCGGGCCGATGCGCGCGCTGTCCGGCACGGTCGCGCGGCGCAGCGTTACGCTGGCGGTCTGGCGGCCGTCGTAGGTCGGCAGCGCATCGATGCTGATGCCGCGCGTGTCGGCCGGCACCGCGAACAGCGTCAGGCCGCTGCGGTCGCGGCGCTGGCCGCCGGTGCGCGCCAGCACCAGCAGCACGGCGGCGGCGCCGCCGCCCAGCACCAGGGTCTTGCGGCCGTCCAGCGTCCATTGACCCGGCTCATGCTGTTGCGCGGTGGTGCTGACATCGAAGGCGTCATAGCGTCCCTGCGTTTCCCATGCGGCCAGCGCCAGCATGGCGCCACCCTCGGCCATCGCCGCCGCGATGGCGGCGTGGGCGGGATCGCCGCAGGCGGCCAGCAGCGGCGCGCACAGCGCGGCATTGGCCAGCCAGGGCTCGGCAGGCTGGGCGCGGCCCAGTTCCTCGGCCAGCAGGGCCTGGTCCGCGGCATCGCCCAGGCCGCCGCAGGCTTCGGGCAGGCCCACGGCCAGCCAGCCCATTTCGGCAAACGCCTGCCAGTGCTTGCGCGAGAAGCCTTCGGGCTCGGCCAGCGCCGCGCGGCGCTGCTCGAAGCCGTAGCCGCGCTCGACATAGCGCCGCACGCTTTCCTGCAGCAGGCGGCGATCGTCCGTTGAATCGCTCATGTGTTCAGTTCCTTGTCCTGGGTTGCGGGCACGATTGGGGCCACTACAGGCCCAGCACCTGCTTGGCCAGCAGTTCGTGCTGGATCTCGCTGGAGCCGCCGGCGATGGTGTAGCCGCGGGTGACGAAGCGGCGCGCCGATGCCGCCGCGGCGTATGCCGACTGGCCCGCTTGCGGCACGGCGGGCTCGAAGTGCGCGGCGCGGTCATAGGCCAGCGTGTCCGGACCCAGCGCATCGACCGCCAGGTTCTCGATATCCTGGATCAGCCGGCTGCCCAGCAGCTTGAGCATGCCGGTCTCCGGCCCCAGCGTTTCCCCGGCGCGCGCCCGCTTGCGAAAACGCAGCACGGTTGCCGCCAGCGCTTCGAGCCGCACCTCCAGCGCGCGCATCCGGCGTGCAAACCACGGGCGCTGCGACAGCGGCTGGCCGCCCTCCTCCAGCTCCTCGCCGATGGCGCGCACCTTGGCCAGGCGGCGGCGGTTCTCCGCCACGCGTGCCAGGTTCAGCCGCTCATGCTCGAGCAGGGACTTGGCGATGGTCCAGCCAGCGTTCTCTTCGCCGACCAGGTTCTCCACCGGCACTTCCACCTCGTCGAGGAACACCTGGTTGAACAGGTGCCAGCCATGGATGCCCACCAGCGGCCGCACGCTGACGCCGGGGCTGCGCATATCGATCAGCAGGAAGCTGATGCCCTGCTGCGCGTGCGCCTCGGTATCGGTGCGCACCAGGCAGAAGATCCAGTCCGCGTACTGCGCGTAGGACGTCCAGATCTTGCTGCCGCTGACCACGTAGACATCGGTGCCGTCGGGCCGCGTCCTGCGCAACGCACGCGTCTTCAGCGAAGCCAGGTCGGAACCGGAGTTCGGTTCGGAATAGCCCTGGCACCACCAGTGCTCCTGGTTCAGGATGCGCGGCAGGAAGTACTGCTGCTGCGCCGGCGTGCCGTAGCGGATCAGGATCGGGCCGATCATCTCGAAGGTGATGCCGCCGCTCTCGGGCGCGTGCGCCAGCACCAGTTCTTCCTGGAATGCGGCGCGGCGCTCGGCGCTCCAGTTGCAGCCCTGCCATTCAGGCGGCCAGTGCGGCGCCAGCCAGCCGCGTTCGGCGAGCCGGTGCTGCCAGTCGACCAGCTCTTGCTTGCTGACTTCCAGTCCGAGGCGGACTTTCTCGCGCACGGCATGGGGCAGCGACCGGGCGACGAACTCGCGCACCTCGCGGCGGAAATCCTGCAGCGACGCGTCGTCGTCAGTGTTGATGGAATCTGTCATGGAAATATCGGTCCTCAGGAATTCTTGTCGCGCGCGGCAGATGCCATGCGCATCGTCGCGGCGCGCATGCCGCCCTTAATCGCGGCCACGCCTTCGGCCGGAAAGCCGCCGATGGTGGCGGCCAGGCCGCGCGCGCGGTCCAGTACCTCGGCGTCTTGGACCAGTTCGGTGGCAATACCCAGGCGCAGCAGCTCCGGCGCTGGCACGCGGTCGCCAAGCAAGCACAGGCGCGCGGCCACGGCCTCGGAATGGCGTAGCGCCAGCCAGTCGGCATTGCGCGGCGCGGCCATGCCCAGGCGGATCTCGCCGATTTGCAGGAAGGCCCCAGCGCCGCACACCAACAGGTCGCCGGCCAGCGCCAGCGCCGCGCCGCCGTTGATGGCATGGCGCTCCAGCGCCACGATCCATGCCTTGCGGCTTTGCAGCAGGCCCAGATGGACGCGCTCCCAGACCGGCGCAAACGCGGCCAGCCCGCCGGGCTCCGCCTGCAGTGCCTGCAGGTCCAGGCCGGAACAGAAGGCGCCGTCGGCGCCGCGCAGCAGCACGGCGCGCACGCTGTCGTCGGCGGCCAGGATCTCGATGGCATCGCCCAGCGCGCGTGCCAGCGACATGTCGACGGCATTGCGACGGGCCGGGCGGTTCAGCACCACCTCGGCCCAGCCGGCATGGCGCTGCAGCAGTACGGGGGATTGGGGGGTGTTCATGCGGGCTCCTGCTGGGCTTGTTCCACGCCAATCGCACCGGCGCGGGCCATGGCGTCGATCTCCGCCGCGTTGTAGCCGAGCTCGGCCAGCACCTCGGCCGTATGCTGGCCGAGCCGCGGCACCGCGGGCGTGGCCCCTGCCGGCAGGCTAGCCATGGTGAACGGCAGCCCGGGCAGGTCCAGCTGGCCGCCCTCGCCATCATCGACTTGCCGCAGGATGCCGCTGGCGCGCACGTCGGCACTCGCTTTGACCTGGTGATAGTCACGCACCACGCCCACCACCACCTGGTGGCGCTCCAGCAGCGCACGGGCGGCGTCGCCGCTCAGGTGGCGCATGGCGTCGTGCAGGATGGCCAGCAGCGCCAGGCGGTTCTGCACGCGCAGAGCGTTGCAGGCAAAGCGCGCGTCCTGCGCCAGCGCCGGCTGGCCGATGGCCTCGCACAGGCGCGTCCAGTGTTCGTCGAGATAGGCCGACAGCACGATATGCCCGTCCGCGACCGCGATCACATCCGCGGCCGGCGCGGCCTTGGGCTGGCTGTTGCCGCTGCGCACCGGCAGCGCGCCGGAGCACTGGTATTCGGCCCACAGCTGGGCCTGCATCTGTACACCGACCGACAACAGCGAGGTCTCGATAGTCTCCCCGGCGCCGGTGCGCTCGCGCCGGAACAGCGCCGCCAGGATGGCGTTGCCGGTCGCCAGCGCGGTGGCCGCGTCGATCAGCGCGAAGCCGGCCTTCAGCGGCTGCCCGCCGGCCTCGCCGGTGACGGACATCATGCCGCTCTCGGCCTGCGCGGCAATATCCAGCCCGGGCCGCGTGCGCGACGGCCCGCGCGTGCCGAAGCCGCTGATGGAGGCGTGGATCAGGTCAGGACGCGCCGCGCGCAGCGTGGCGGCGTCCAGCCCCAGCGCTTCCATCACGCCGGCGCGGGTGTTGTGCAGCACCACGTCGCTGGCCAGCGCCAGCCGCCGTGCGGCGTCCAGCCCGCCGGGCGTGCGCAGGTCCAGCGCGATGCCGCGCTTGCCGCGGTTGTAGGCCAGGTACATCGGGCTCTGCGGGCTGGTGCCGTCAAAGCGCCGCGCGCTGTCGCCGCGCAAGGCCTCCACCTTGACCACGTCGGCGCCCAGGTCGGCCAGCATCATGGCCGCGCCCGGCGCCGCGATGAACTGCCCGAACTCCGCCACGCGTATGCCTGCCAGCGGCAGGTCTTGCCGGTTCGTCATGCGATGCCACTCCTCGAAGATGCCGGCGCGGCCGGCGGTTTGCGACGATGTGGAGCGATCATGCGTTAGCACCGCGCATCATGGCAGATGCCAAAACTGCTTCGGTGCAAACTAATGGTTAGCACCCTGGGGTTATCCCGAACCCGCCGGAATGCCGCTATGCTGTGCGCCCAGTGCGTCGTTTGAGTGGAGCCAAATCCATGCGTCTGAGCCAAGTCCAGGACTTCATCGCCGTGGCCGAGCACGGCAGCATCCGCGCCGGGGCCCGTGCGCGCGATGTGTCGGCACCGGCACTGACCAAGAGCATCCGCCAGCTGGAAGAGGAACTGCATGTGCCACTGCTGACCCGCACCACCCGCGGCGTGGTGCTGTCGCGCTTCGGCGAAGCCTTCCTGCGGCGCGCGCGGCTGATCGCCACCGAGGCCCGCAAGGCCAGCGAGGAAATGGCGCAGATGCTGGGCGCGCGCAACGGCGTGGTGCGCGTCGGCACCACCCGCGGCCCGGCGCATGTGGTGCTGCCTCCCGTGGTCAAGCGCTTTCGCGTGCAGCATCCAGACGTGCTGGTGTGCATTGACAGCTGGGGCTACCCCACCCACCTGGACGAGCTGCGCTCGGGCGTGATGGACATGGCGGTGAGTCCGGTCCCGAACGAGGGCATCGAGCGCGAATTCACCTGCGAGCCGCTCTACAACAATGACTCGGTGGTGATGGCGCACCGCGAGCATCCGCTGCGCAACGCCCGCAGCCTGCGCGAGCTGATCGGCTCGGACTGGATCCTGACCGGCCAGCGCATGCATGGTCCGGGCGCCGCCATCCTCGATGCCTTCCGTGAACGCGATCTGCCGTTGCCGCGCGTGGCGGTGCGCTGCGACACCATCGGCATGATCGAGCACCTGATGCAGGACCGCCACCTGCTGTGCATGCTGCCGCGCCAGATGGTGGCCGGCCGGCTGGCCGCCAATGGCCTGGTGCCGTTGCCCATCGAGGACAAGCTGCCCAGCCACACCGTCAGCCTGATCTACCGCGCCGATTCGCCGATGACGCCGGTGGCGGCGCAGTTCGCCACTCTGCTGCGTCGTGAAGTCCACTATCTGTCCAACCTGCCTGACAGTCCGCTGCGCCGACTCGACTGAAGGCAGCCGCTACCGCAGCGCGCGCCGGCCGGGAACTCCCTGCACCCGCGCGGTGCTAACCAGCGGTTTACACCTGAAATTCCAGAACCCCCGCCGGGCCGCACCGGCGCTTGGTTTGCGGCCGGTATGCCGCCTCCCGGCGGGATTTTCCCCAATCCCCGGGGTGCACCTTCTTGCCTGACAGTTGCGCTGGACGCGACCTGGTTCGCAGAGGAGGCAAGCATGCAGGACATTGAGGACCGGCCGGCGGCACTGGTCACCGGCACAGGAATCGACGGCGCCGGCAACGGCGTGTGGTTGCTGCACGGGCAAGGGCAGAGCTTTGTCGCCGACGTGGGCGGCGGCCTGCTGGTGGTCGACAGCGGCCCCGGCGGGCGCGTCACGCGCGGCATGATCGAGGCGCTGCGCACGCAGACCGGACTGCCGGTGCTGGCCATCTGCTACAGCCACGGCCATATGGGCTACAACGCCGGCCTGCAGCAATGGCTGGACCACGCCGCCGCGCGCGGCGAGCCCGCGCCGCGGGTGCTGGCCCACGTCAACGTGCTGGCGCGGCAGGCGCGCTACCGCGAGACCCAGCGCATGCAGGAGCGCATGGCGGAGATCCAGTTCCGCCAGCCGGCCGGCGCGCTGGCAGGAAAGCTGGTCCACATCGAACCCACCGAGACCTTCGCCGATGGCCTGACGCTGGGCCGGGGCGAGCGCCGCGCGGAAATCCTGTGGGCGCCGTCCGAGACCGACGACGCCGTGGCGGTCTGGCTGCCGGGCCGGCGCCTGCTGTACGGCGGCCCCGCGGTCATTGATTCGATCCCGAACATCGGCACCCCCTTCCGCACCATGCGCGACACCGTGCGCTGGGCCGAGACGCTGGAACGCTTGGCCGGGCTGCAGCCGCGCACCGTGGTGCGAGAGTTCGGCGCGACGCTGCAAGGCGGGGACGAGTGCCAGCGCGTGCTGTGCCAGACCGCCAGGGCCCTGCGATGGCTGCGCGCGGAGGTGGTGCGGCTGATGAACGCTGGCTGCAATGAACGCCAGGTGCTGGCCGCGCTCAAGCCGCCGGCTGAGCTGTTCGACCAGCCCTGGATGCGCCCCACCTATGGCGACCCCAGCTACATCGCGCGCGACATCTACCGCTCGGAGAACGGCTGGTGGGACCGCAATGCCACCACGCTGCATCCGGCCGCGCCGCAACAGGCGGCCGCCGAGATCGCCGCGGCCGTGGCCGACCACGGCGCGCTGATCCGCCACGCCCAGTCCCTGGCCGCGCGCGGCGACACGCAGCTGGCGCTGCACGTGATCGACCTGCTGGCGCTGGCGCCGGATGAAAC
The DNA here is from genome assembly GCF_058782875.1 of Cupriavidus sp. FW305-F7. NCBI lineage: Bacteria > Pseudomonadati > Pseudomonadota > Betaproteobacteria > Burkholderiales > Burkholderiaceae > Cupriavidus > Cupriavidus sp. FW305-F7. The sequence continues at coordinate 38,515 of NZ_JBYSYC010000037.1, forward strand.
GCCCACCGTGCGCGAGGCCCGCCAGCTCAAGGCCGCCTGGCTGCGCCAGCGCGCCACGCAGATCCGCAGCTATGTGTCGCGCAGCCTGTATGGCGCTGCCGCCGACGCGCTGGAAGGCGACGCGGCGGACAACTTCGGCATGCACTAAGCAGACCCCATGCCACGATCCTGATGCCGCCCGGCGCTGCGCTTCAGTGCGAGAACAGCACCGGCACCGTCATCGACTCCAGCACCACCCTGGTCACGCCGCCCAGCACCAGCTCGCGCAACAGGCCGTGGCCGTAGGCACCCATCACGATCAGGTCGGCATCGAAGTCCGACGCTCGCGACAGGATCAGCTCGCCGATGGCCAGGTCGCCACCGGCCGGGTCGTGCTCCACCTCAACTGCCACACCCTGTCGCTCCAGCACGTGCACGGCGTGGCTGACCGGGGTGGCATCGGCACGCGGCTCCCTGGCGGCATGGGCGCTCAGCACCCGCGCCCGCGCGCCGGCCATCAGCGGCAGCGCGTCGTGCAAAGCACGCGCGGCCTCGCGGCTGCCGTTCCAGGCCACCAGCACGCGTGTGCCCACGGTGGCGAAAGCGCCGGCACAGGGCACCACCAGCGCCGGCCGGCCGCTCTCCAGCAGCAGCGCCTCCAATAGCTGCCGCGCCACCGGGCCTTCAGCGTTGTCGGCGTCGTACTGGCCGGAGACGATCAGGCCGGCCTCGCGCGCCTCGCGCAGCGCCAGTGTCACCGGATCGCGCTCGACGGTGCGCCAGTCGCAGGCAACCGCCAGCTCGCGCGTGGCGGCCTGAAAGGCACAGCGCATGTTCTCGCGCTGCAGCCGGCGCCGCTCCTGGTCTTCGGCCAGGCAGCGCTGGGCATTGTTCATGCGGTAGAACCAGCTGGGGTCCGGCACGCGCCCGGCCAGCAGGCCGATCAGCGGGCACTGGCTGGCGGTGGCAAGGCGTGCCGCAATCTGCAAGCGCTGCATTGCCTGCCGGTTGCCATCGAGTTGGACCAGGATGCTCTCGTACGCCATGATGCCCTCGCGTCCGGACCGTTTGCTTTCAGTCTAGGCCGCGTGGCAGGCAATGCTTGCCGACTTGCCGATCGCGCCAGCAATGGTGATGCGCGGTGCTCCGGTCCCAGCACGAACCAGTCGACCTCCTCCTATATCGATGTCGGAACCTCACCGACAGCGAGCGTGCGGACCAGCCACTAGTATGCATTCAGCAACCAGCACGCCCCCACGAATCCTGGTGCCGCACGCGGCATCCTGGCCGCGGCTGCGCGCTGCATGGACCGAGACCGCAAGAACAGGAGGAGCGCCATGGACCGCCGCGAGTTTCTCAAGTGGGGTAGTTTCCTGACCGTCACCGTTGCCACCGGCGGGCTGAGCGCCTGCGGCGGCGGCGATTCGGAACCCGACACCGGCAATCCGGAAAACTTCAATTTCGTCCATGGCGTCGCCTCGGGCGACCCGAGGCCCGACAGCGTGGTGGTATGGACGCGGGTGGAAGGCGGCAACGGCAAACGGCCGGTGGTGGTGCGGCTGCAGGTGTCGACGCAGCCTGACTTCCCGCCGCCGAGCCTGCTGGTCAATCAACCGCTGATGGCCCTGCCGGACTGGGACTACACCATTCGCAACAAGGTCACGGGCCTGAGCCCCGGCACCCGCTACTACTACCGCTTCCTGCTGGGCAACCGCCCCAGCACCGTCGGCCGCACCCGCACCGCGGCAGCGGCCGGCACGCCCTTGTCACAGCTGCGTTTCGCCTTTGTCAGCTGCCAGGACTGGAATGCCAACCACTGGGCCGGCATGGAAGAACTGGCGCAGCAGGACCTGGACTTCATCGTCCACGTCGGCGACTACATCTACGAGGCCGTCCCGGGCGGCTCGCGCGCCGGCAATGTGGAGGATCGCCACGGCGTGCTGCAGCTGCCCAATGGCACCGCGCTGCCGGACGGCAGCGTCTACGCCACCACGCTGGACGACTATCGCTACCTGTACCGCAGCTATCGCAACGACGCGCGCCTGCAGGCCCTGCATGCCGCGTTCCCGATGATTGCGATCTGGGACGACCATGAGTTCTCGGACAATTGCTGGCAGGACCGCCAGACCTACGACTCCGACGACGACCTGACGCCGCGCACCGCGCGCCGGCGCGCTGCCAACCAGGCGTGGTTCGAGTTCATGCCGGCCGATGTCAGCCTGGACGTCAACAACCCGTCGTTCCAGAACATCCAGATCTATCGCTCGTTCACCTTCGGCAATCTCGCCACCCTGCTGATGACCGACGAGCGCCTGTACCGCGCCGACCACATCATCTCCGAGCAATCCACCGGCCGCGCAGTCGGCGCCCTGTACTTCGTCCCGGCCGCGACACTGGCCGCGGCCGAAGCGCAGAAGATTGCCGCCGCGGGCAACACGCTGACGCCCGTGTCGATGCTGGGCGACGCGCAGCGCGCGTGGTGGCAGGACCGCGTCGGCGCCGACGCCACCACGTGGAAGCTGTGGGCCAACCAGGTGTCGCTGTTGCGCATGCAGGTGGATGTGATCCAGGCGGTGGCGCGGCTGATCGCCAGGGCGCTGGTGCTGGCCAACAATGCCCTGTCCTCGCTGGAGAACGCCATTGCCAACGCGCTGGCCGACGACCTGCGAGCGGCCAAGGCCGCCGGCACTTATGCCAACCTGGCCTACACGGCGCTGCGCAATGTGCTGGCGCAGGTCGGCATCGGCAGCGCCGCGTTCGATGCCAATATCAAGCCGCTGATCGAAAGCCGGCTGCCGGCCATCGCGCTGCTCGACCGTTTTATCCTCAATGCCGACCAGTGGGATGGCTACAACGCCGAGCGCAAGAACCTGATGGCGTTCCTGAAGAACAACAGCGTGCGCAATGTGGTGGCACTGAGCGGCGATATCCACGCATTCTTTGCCGGCCAGGTGATGGACGACTACGATGCCGCAACGCCAGCGCCGGTGATGGTGGACCTGGTCACGGCCGGCCTGTCGAGCAACACCCTGCTCAGTTCATTCCGCTCGATCGTCGACAACGACCAGGCCTTCGCCGCACTGCGTGAACTGGTCTACAGCAACGTGGGCGGCACGGTGGTGAACACCTTCGACGCCACCTTGCGCGCCTTCAACGCGTGGCTGCGCCACGCCGACTCCAACGTCGAGGGCTACGCGCTGGTCACCCTGACGCCCCAGAAGCTGAGCTGCACCTTCCATACGCTCAAGCTGCTCGAGGGCAGCACGGCCCCGGTCCAGCCGGCCACGGCCAGCACGCGGCTGCTGGAGGTGGCGGCGGGCACCGCCGATGTGAGCGTGACATAGTCACGCGGACGGACCGGCCCGCCGGGCCCTCAGTAGCCCGCTTGCCGGTCCACCTGGTTCAGCAGCTCACGCCCGTCGCGCGCGCGCCGCAGGTTGTCGATGCATTGCCGCGCCACCAGTTCGTACGAGGGGTCGGCCGCGATATGCGGCGTGGCCTCGATGCGGGGATGGTTCCAGACCGGATCGTCCGCCGCGGGCGGCTCCTTGGCGAACACGTCGAGCGCCGCGCCGGCAAGGTGGCCATCGTCGATCAGTGCGACCAGATCGGGCTCGACCACATGCTCGCCACGCCCGACGTTGATCAGGAACGCCCCCTTGGGCAGCCGCGACAGCGTCTGGCGGTTCAGCATGCTCTCGGTGCGCGGCGTCAGCGGCAGCGTGCAGACCAGGATGTCGCTCTGCGCCAGCATGGCCTCCAGCCCGTCGTCGCCGGTGAAGTCGGTCACGCCGGGCAGATGCTTGGCGCTGCGGCTCCAGCCGCTGACCGGGTAGCCGATGGCGGCAAACATGCGCGCGACCTCGCTGCCGATCTCGCCCAGCCCCAGCACGCCCACGCGGCAGCGCGACACATCGCGCCCCGGGTGGCGCTTCCATTCACCGCGGCGCTGCTGTTCGGCGTACAGGCCGAGGGCGCGGGTATGGCGCAGCGCCATCGCCAGCACGTAGTGGGCAATGCCGGTCTGCTGGCCGGGATCGACTATGCGCGTGACCGGCATGCCAGGCGGCAGGTCCGGCGCGGCCAGCAGCTTGTCGACGCCCGCGGTGGCGGCGCAGACCAGCCGCAGCTTCGGGTAGGCCGGCAGCACGCCGGGCTTCAGGCCCCAGGCGATGATGGCTTCGACCTCTTCCGCGACGGCGGCCTCGCGGCCGTTCCACACGGTGATATCCGGCGCGGCTTCGCGCAGCGCGGCAGTGATGGGAACCGCCATGAACGACGGCAGGTGAACGAGGATGGCCATGGTCAGTTGCGGTAGTCAGGGTTGATGCGGTCAAGGCGACGCAGCAGGCCCGGCCAGGCCAGGCCGGAGCCCTTGCCCTTGGTGGCCTGGCGCGCCTGCTGGCCCATGTTGGCGCTGGCGGCTTCGGGCACCATGGTCAGCGGCGTGCCGCCGCTTTGCGCGAGGATCTGGATGCGGCAGGCGGACTCAAGCGTGTACATGGTCAGGAATGCATCGGATACCGTGCGCCCGCACGTCAGCAGGCCATGGTTGCGCAGGATCATCTGCTTGCAGCGGCCCAGGTCCGCCACCAGCCGCGCCTTCTCGTCCTCGCGCAGCGCCACGCCTTCATAGTCGTGGTACGCCAGCCCGGTCAGCGCGAACATCGATTGCTGCGAGATCGGCAGCAGGCCCGCCTGCTGCGCCGAAACGGCGACGCCGTGCGAGGTATGCGTGTGCATCACGCAACCGACTTCGGGGCGCGCCTCATGCACGGCGCTGTGGATGATGAAGCCGGCCGGGTTGACGTCATACGGCGTTTCCAGCACCGGCTGCCCTTCGTGGTCGACCTTGACCAGGCTCGATGCCGTGATCTCGTCGAACATCATCCCGTACGGGTTGATCAGGAACTGGTCCGGCGCATCGGGCACGCGTGCCGAGATATGGGTGAAGATCAGGTCGTCCCAGCCGAAGTGGGCGACCAGGCGGTACGCGGCCGCCAGGTCCACGCGCATCTGCCATTCGGCGTCGGAGACGCGGTCCCTGATTGAATCGACAAGCTGGATTTGCGCCATATGCGTACCTCCCCGGGGGCATGTGAGTCATTGAATCGATGCATTGTCCGGGCGCACCGCGCCAAAGTCTGTTAAGTATTAGACAATCTCGGCTCCAGCAGGAGAGCGATGTGAAGGGTGATGTGAAGCGTGGATCGAGGGCAGCGGTGGAACCGGTGCGCACGCTGCCGCGCAGCGTGCTGGCCAGCGGCTGGCTGCGCAATGCGCCGCCGGGCGTGCTCGATGCCGTGGCGAACGCCGCACGCCGCCTGCGCTTTGGCGACGGCGAGATGATCTTCGCGCGCGGCGATCCGCCCACCTACTTCTGCATGGTGCTGTCGGGCCGGGTGCGCATGAGCCGCGTCAGCACGGGCGGGCGCGAGTCGGTGTATTCGGTGATCGGGCGTGGCCGCTGGTTCGGCGAGATCTCGCTGCTGGACGGCAAGCCGCGCACGCACGACGCCTTCGCCGTCGGCAACACGGAACTGATGGTGCTGAGCCAGCGCGACTTCCACCGCATCCTGGGCGCGCATCCGGAAGGCATGCAGCTGATCGTGCAGCAGATCTGCGCGCGCCTGCGCGTAGCGTTCGACCACGCGCAAAGCGCGGCGCAGGCGCCCATCGACGCGCGCATGGCAGCACGCCTGCTGGAACTGGCCGACCGCACCGACCATGTCGTGCGCATCAGCGCGGAGGACCTTGGCGACATGGTCAACCGCTCTCGCCAGACCGTGGCCAAGTACCTGCAGGCGTGGGAGGAAGCGGGCCTGATCCGCCGCGAGTACCGGCAGATCGAACTGCTGGACCCGGCGGCGCTCAAGCGATTGGCCAGGCGTTGACGGCCCGCAAGGTTTGCAGGCCGCGCGCGTAACTAACCTGCCCTGGCCCCGATGGCAAGGCTGGTTAACGACCGTTGCAAAATCAAACAGAATGTCAGGTGCCTCGGCGCTACAGTGACTGTTCCCTTGCCTGTAGGCGTTCTAGGAGGTACACGAATGAAGCAACATCTGGCGAAATCCCTGGTCGTGGCTGGCGCGATGATCGCGTCCTACCCGCTGTTTGCCCAGCAGGCCCAGCCCCTGCAGCCGAGCCAGCCCATGCCGATGACGCAGCCGATGCAGCCGATGCAGCCGATGCAATCCACTCAGCCGGTGCAATCCGCCCAGCCCGTGCAAGCCATGCCGTCGGCAGCGCCGTCGGCCCAGATGGCACCCGCAGCGGGCGGCAGCTATGCCCAGGCGCCCGTACAGGCGGCCCAGCCGGGCATGGCGCCGGCAGCCGCCGACCCGACCATGGCAAGCAGCCCCGCCTCGGCCGTGGACCCCGCCAGCATGAGCCTGGCCCCCGATGCGCTCGGCACGCGCCTGGGCCAGCGCAGCGCGTTCCTCGACGGGGCCTGAGCGCCCGTCAGCGCAGGCCCGCATCGCGCGGGCCGCGCGCCACCCTCACCCCGCTTCCCGGGCGCGCGCCGCTTCAGGTCTCCGCGGCCGCCTCCCCCTGCTGCTGCAACCACTCCAGGAACGCGCGCAGATGCAGCGGCTTGTCGGCATCGCGCGGCACCAGCGCATGATAGGTATTGCCCGGTGCGCGGATGGCGGCAAACGGCGTCGCAATGCGACCGCCCGCGCGGTCCGTTTCCAGGGTCGGAAAGGTGCCGATGGCAAAGCCAAGGCTGTCCACCACCGCCTGCAGCGTGACAAAGAAATGGTCGAAGCGCAGCGTGCGAACAGGCAGCAGCGAGGCATGTCCCGCCTGCTGCAGCCACGATTCCCAGCTTCCCGGCCGTGTCTCCGTATAGAGGAAGACGCCCTCTACCAGGTCCTCTACACCTTGCAACGGCACCTGCTCCAGCATCGCCGGGCTGGCGATCACCGTCTGGTACTCCGAAAAGATCGGCACTGACTCGAACTGTTCGCCACGTTCGAGGGTGCGCCGTATCGCCACGTCAAAGGTGCCGTTGAATCCGGCCTCGTTGCTGAAGGCGGTGGACACACGCACGTCGACCTCGGGCTGCTGGCGCCGGAAGTCACCCAGCCGCGGAATCAGCCAGCGCATGGCAAAGGTTGCCGGGGCATTGACGCGCACCACCTTGCGCGTGGCAATGCGGCCATAGCGCTCGGAAGCGGCGCTGATCTGGTCGAACGCCGTGCTGATCTCGCGCGCGAACGCCTGCGCGTGGACAGTCGGCACCATGCGCTGGCCCTGGCGGATAAACAGCGGCTGCCCCAGCCATTGCTCCAGGATCTCGATCTGCCGGCTGACCGCGCCATGGGTTCAGGTGCAGCTCACGCGCGGCCGCGGAATAGCTGCCGGCGCGGGCGGCAACCTCGAAGATGCGCAAGGCGTTGAGCGGGGGCAGCTTGTGCGGCATTGTGAGATTTCCTGACAGAATCTGGAAAGTAAACTCGATTGACATGGTCCAGCCGCCTGGCATCGGCATCGCGCCCATTGCGGGCATGGACGCATGCCAGGCGAGTGTCGCCGCCACGCCGGCGATGAATAGCACGGCAAGGATGCCAAAGAAGGCAAGGCGCGGGCCGGCGCTGCGTGAGCGCGCCGGCCTGTGCGCGGTGAGTACGCTGGACACGACCTGCCTCAGCCCGGCTCGTACTCATCGTGGCGGCGCCACCAGACCCCGGCCTCGTTGCGTCCGCGCGGCGCGCGATCCAGCCACTGGTACATGCCCCACAGGCCATCCAGCCCGCGCGCATAGGTGGAATAGGTGTGGTACACAACGCCATCTTCCAGTGCGAAGGCGCTCATACCCGGCCGGTCGCGCTGGTACGTCGCGGCATCGGTGCCGCACATGGCAGCAAAGCGGGCCTCGGCCGCAGCGCCGCCGGCCTCCAGCTCGGGGCGCCAGGCGAATGCCGCCTCGCGCCGGTAGTTGTAGTCGATATCGCCCTGGCGTTGTTGCGCTTCGCTGAACCAGACGTTGAAGTCCGTGTTGAAGTCGCTGCCCTGCGAAGACGCCCACGGGAAGGTCCAGCCCATGCGCCGCTGGTACGCCAGCAATTTCGCCAACGGTGCCCGCGACACCGCGGCCAGCGTGATATCGTGATGCGCCAGATGGACGGCAAAGCCGTCAAACCCGTCCGCAATCGCGGAGCAGGACGGGCACCCGGCCTGGTAGTCCGGGCCGAACATGAAGTGGTAGACCAGCAGTTGCGAACGTCCCTGGAACAAGTCTGCCAGCGAGGCGCTGCCAGCCGCGGTCTCGAACCGGTAGGGCTTGTCGATTCGAACCCACGGCAACGCCTGGCGCTGCCGTGCCAGTTCATCGCTGCGTCGGGTGAGATCCTTCTCGGCCTCGAGCAGTTTACGCCGCGCGGCCAGCCATGCTTCACGGGTTCCGGTGCTGTGTGTGGTCATCGCGCATCCCTCCGTTGGTTGGTGTTCGTGTGCTAGATTAGGCGCCGGCTTCCAACGGTGGGAGTGACAAGTGTGGCGGGATTTCTGGCGGGATTCGGATGGACTCACGCATTGCCGCCGCGGCGCTCGCGCTCGCCGCGGGTGATCCGCTTGGCGCGCTGAACCGGGTTGCGCTGCGCGATGATCCGCCGGCGCTGGCGCTGCGCGGCATCGCCATGGCGCAGCTTGGCGACTTCATCCGCGCCCGGGCACTGTTGCGCAGCGCGGCGCGCGCCTTCGGTCCGCGCGAAGCCGTAGCGCGCGCCAGGTGCGTGGTGGCCGAAACGGAGATCGCCTTTGTCTCGCGTGACCTGGGCTGGCCCGCAAAGACGCTGGACAGCGCGCGCGCCACCCTTGAAGCGCACGGCGACTGGGTCAACGCCGCCCATGCGCGCTATCTGGCGATCCGCCGGCTGCTGCTGATCGGCCGCATCGACGAAGCCGAGCAGGCGCTTGCCGGGCTTGACCCCGCCCCCTTCCCGCCCGCGTTGCGCACAACCCATGCCCTGATCGTGGCGGGCATTGCGATACGGCGCGTGCAGACCCGGCCGGCGCGCACCGCACTGGCACAGGCCGCGCGCGCGGCGCAGCGCGCCGGCATCCCATCCTTGCGCGCCGAGGTCGAAAGCGCGGCCCAGGCGCTGCACAGCCCCGCGGCACGCCGCATCGCGCGCGGCGAGGAACGGCCGCTGCTGCTCGAGGAAGTCGAAGCGCTGCTGGCGTCGAAAGCGCTGGTCGTGGATGCGTGTCGCTATGCCGTGCGCTGCGCTGGCACCACGGTCTCGCTCGCCAGGCGGCCGGTGTTGTTCACGCTGGCGCGCGCGCTGGCCGAAGCCTGGCCCGCCGACGTGCCCCGGGACACGCTGATTGCGCACGCCTTCCGCACCAGGCATGCCGATGCTTCGCACCGCGCGCGGCTGCGTGTCGAGATCGGGCGGCTGCGCGCGGTGCTTGGCGCATTTGCCGGCGTCACCGCAACCGGGCGCGGCTTCGCGCTGGTGCCGGACCGCGCGCGCGAGGTGGTGGTGCTGGCGCGGCCGGTGGAAGAGAAGCACGCGGCGGTGCTCGCCTTGCTGGCCGATGGCGAGTCATGGTCCAGCTCTGCCCTCGCGCTGGCGCTGGGTGCCAGCCAGCGCTCGGTGCAACGGGCACTGGAAACGCTGGCGGCCGCGGGCAAGATCCAGTCCCTTGGCCACGGGCGCGCGCGCCGCTGGATGACGCCGCCGGTGCCGGGATTCACGACGGCCTTGTTACTCCCCTCGCCGCTGCCGATTGACTAGCATGTAGCCATCCCCAAGCCACCAGGATGACAGCATGAAACGATCACAAGCCGAAGTGCTTCGCGAGTATGGTCCCTTCCCCGGGGTCGAGAACGTCCATGGTGTCAGCTATGACGGCCAGCGGGTCTGGTTTGCCAGCGGAGACAAGCTCAATGCCCTGGACCCGCTCACCGGCAGGACCTTGCGCTCGCTCGATGTCGCCGCCCATGCCGGAACGGCTTTCGACGGCCAGCACCTGTACCAGATTGCCGAAGACCGCATCCAGAAGATCGATCCGCAAAGCGGCCGCGTGCTGGCCACGATCCCTGCTCCGGGCGGCGGCGGCGACTCGGGGCTTGCCTGGGCCGAAGGCACGTTGTGGGTGGGCCAGTACCGGGAGCGGAAGATCCACCAGGTCGATCCGCAGACGGGAGCGATCCTGCGCACCATCACGTCCGACCGCTTTGTCACCGGCGTCACCTGGGTCGATGCCGAGCTCTGGCACGGCACCTGGGAAGGCGACCAGAGCGAGCTGCGGCACATCGACCCGCAATCGGGCGCGGTGCTGGAATCGGTCACCATGCCGGCCGGCGCGGGCGTGTCGGGGCTGGAGTCCGACGGCGGCGACCAGTTCTTCTGCGGCGGCGGCAACAGCGGCAAGATCCGCGCGGTGCGCCGGCCCAGGCCAGCCGGGAAGCGCCCCGCCGACGCCGCGGGCAAGTAGCCGGCATTCACGCTGAGCGGACAACGTTCACTATTCCTTACAGACAAAGGCGCTGCCACCATCTATTCTCCTGTCGCAAACGGAATCCCCCACAACAAGGAGAATGCGATGAAATCCGCTCTGGCCCTTCTGGTCGCCTGCAGCGCACTGCTAGGCGGCTGCGTGGTAGCCCCCTACGACGACTACGGCAGCGGCCACCAGGGCTGCCCGCCGGGGCAGGCAAAGAAGGGCAACTGCCGTGTCGACACGTACGGCAACGAGTCCTTCTGCCCGCCGGGCCAGGCCAAGAAAGGCCGCTGCTGAGCCAGCGCCGGCCCCGCACCGAGCGGCCGGTCCAGGCTGGCGCCGCCTGGCGCCAGCCGGTGTTGCACGGGCCGGCCTGACGGACGGAGAATGGCGAGATGCGGGCATCTCGCCCGCAGGAGAGCGCCATGCAATCCCGCACGCCATTCTGGTATATCGGCAAACTGTGCGTTGCCGCTGTCGTGCTCGGCTCGCTTGGGGCCTGTGCGACCTTGCAGCCGGAACAGACCGGCAAGCAAATGATCGGCAGCCCTGAAAGTGCCGTACGCAGTACATTCGGATCCCCCACCGAGACCTACCGCCTCGCCGACGGCACCACCCGCTGGATCTGGTCGCGCCAGCCCCTCGGCCATGAGGTCTATGCCGCTGATTTCGACGCCGGCGGCAAGCTCACCGACTATCGCCAGATGCTGACCGAGACGGAGATCTACCGCGCCCAGGTCGGGACCTGGACCAAGAAGGATGTGCAGGAGCGCTTTGGCCTGCCGCGCGAGCCCATCCAGTACTACCCCCTGATGAAGCGTGAAGCCTGGTCCTGGCGCATGTACAAGACTGGCTTGCAGACCGCGCATTTCAGTTGCTACTTCGATGACGCCGGCGTGCTGCGCCAGACCATGATCATCGTCGACCCGCTCGGCGGCGACTCGCGCCACTCGCGCTGAAGCGAGGCCGGCGAGGCAGCCGGTGCCATTGCCGGCAGCAGGGGCTCCCCGGCCCACGGGCCTTTTTGCGCGCAGAATGGTGGCGATGCGGCAACCGCCGCCAACCCTCCATGCGGAAAACGAACGTGACCACTGCGATCCTGCTCGAGAACATCCACCAGAGCGCCAACGCCCGGCTGACTGAAGCCGGCCTACAGGTCGAGCGCCGCACCGGCGCCCTGGCCGGTGCCGAACTGCGCCAGGTGCTGGCCAGCCACGACGTGGTCGGCATCCGCTCTGCCACCCACCTGCGCGCCGACGACATCCGCAGCGCGCCCGGGCTGCTCTCGGTTGGCTGCTTTTGCATCGGCACCTCGCAGGTGGACCTGGAAGCCGCCACCGCCGCCGGCATCCCGGTGTTCAACGCGCCCTTCTCCAACACCCGCTCGGTGGCCGAACTGGTGGTGTCCGAAGCGGTGATGCTGCTGCGCCGGATCCCGGAGAAGAACACCCTGGCACACGCCGGCAAGTGGGCCAAGGGCGCCGCCGGCGCGTTCGAGGCGCGCGGCAAGACCATTGCCATCGTCGGCTACGGCAATATCGGCTCGCAGGTGGGCGTGCTGGCCGAATCGATGGGCATGCGCGTGGTGTACTACGACGTGCTGGCGCGGCTCTCGCACGGCTCTGCGCGCGCTGCGGGATCGCTGGAAGAAGCGGTGTCGCAGGCCGAAGTGGTGACCCTGCATGTGCCAGCCACGCCGCGCACGCGCAATATGATCGATGCGCGCATCCTGGCCGCCTGCAAGCCGGGCGCGATCCTGATCAATGCCTCGCGCGGCAGCGTGGTGGACATCGCCGCGCTGGCCGCGGCGCTGCGCGAGAAGCGCCTGGGCGGTGCGGCCATCGACGTGTTCCCGGAGGAGCCGAAGACCAACAACGACCCCTTCGTCAGCGAACTGCAGAACCTGCCCAACGTACTGCTGACCCCGCACGTGGGCGGCAGCACCGAAGAGGCGCAGGAGAATATCGGCACCGAAGTGGCGGCCAAGCTGGCGCACTTCCTGGCCACCGGCGGCACCATCGGCGCCGTCAATTTCCCCGAGGTCGATCCCGGCCCGCTGCACGCGCCGGCGCGGCTGCTCAACGTGCACGGCAATGCGCCGGGCGCCCTGGCGGCACTGAACACGCTGCTGGCGCAGGAGAGCGTGAATATCACCGGCCAGCACCTGCAGACGCGCGGCCACACCGGCTATGTGGTCACCGACCTCGACCGCGTGCCGTCAGACCAGTTGATGCAGGCGCTGCGCACTCACGCAGGCTTTGCCCGCTCGCGGCTGATCCTGCGATAGGACAGCGGCCGCCCCCAAGGTCAATTGTCACAAAAGTGTCATAACCCTTAAGAAGATCGCCCCGACCTGACGCCCTTCCGCAGAAATATTGCCGAGCACTTATGATCCTGTCCGCCGCAGGCGGGCAAGGGTGGCGGTGACGGGCATCGCCCCCAAGGAGAGTGCATTGCATCCCTTTGCCAACCACGCCGTGAGCGGCGGCCCGCTGCCGACGGTGCTCGCTTCCAAGCTCGCGCCCCCCGTGGCGCACCCCGCCACGATCGGCCGGCCGCACCTGGTCGCGCGCATGGCGCAGGACCGCGCGGCCCGCGTGATCCTGGTGCGGGCCGCGGCCGGCTTTGGCAAGACCACGCTGATGCAGCAATACGCGGAGTCCTGCGCAGCGCAGCAGCACGCCACGGTATGGCTGCGCCTGGATGCGGGCGACAATGACCTGGAACGGCTGCTGGTCCACCTGGACGCCGGCCTGGCCGCGCTGCGCGGCGGCAAGCGGCGCGGGGCGGCAGTGCAGGAGCCGGCCAGCGGACCGCGCCTGGCGCACCGCATCCTGGGGCAAGTGGGCGCCGCGGCGCAGCCGTTCGCGATCGTGCTGGATGATTTCGAGACCTTGCAGAGCCCGCCGGCGCTGGACCTGGTGCAGCAGCTGATCGAGGTGATGCCGCCCTGCGGCACGCTGGTGATCGGCTCCCGCACCGCGCCGGAAATCGGCCCGGGCCGGCTGCGTGCGCGCGGACAGTTGCTGGAGATCCCGCCCGCCGCCCTGCATTTTTCCGTCGACGAGGCTACGCAACTGCTGCGCGGAAGCTGCGGCCTGCCGCTGCGCGACAGCGACATTGTCGCGCTGCACCGCCGCACCGAAGGCTGGGCCACCGCGATCTACCTCGCCGCGCTGTCGCTGCAGCAGCGCAGCGACCACGCCGCCTTTGTCACCGCGTTTTCCGGCACCCACCTGGAACTGGGACATCCTGGCGCGGCAGTCCGACGCGTGCCGCGCCTTCCTGCTGGAAACCAGCGTGCTGGGCCAGCTGAGCGCACCGCTGTGCGACGCAAAGCCGCACAGAAGCGGTGGCACTGGGCCGCGCGCGCGGCCTGATCCCGTGAGCCGTGGGCACGGATAAGCGAGTGCAGTCTTGACACCTTGGCTCCTGCTTCCTTTAATGGTGTAACGCATCAGGTGTCTTGCCCGATCACTTTTGCCGATTACTTCAAGCCATGATGGAAACCGGTGAAGCCCACGATCCGCAGCGCAAGCAAGAAGAACTGCGCAGCTTCCTTTTCCTGACCGCCGTGATGGTGCCGGTACTCTCCGTCATCATCGTGGCGGGCTATGGGTTCATTGTCTGGATGACCCAACTGATCAGCGGTCCGCCGTCGCATTGAGCGGCCCGGCAAGCCCGGTGCGCAATACTGCCGCGACCGGGGCGGCATTTGACAAATAAAAACAAGCTGCAGCACAGACTGAAACGGCATCGAACCGGAGCTTGCGCATGCCCGCAGCAAGACGTGCCATCCCCATCCAGCCGCTGCCCGCGAGCGAAGAGTGGCATATCGCCGGCATCGTCGTGCATGCCATTCCCGACAGCCTGGCGCAGGTGCGCGCCGCGATCGAAGCCATTACCGGCGCCGAAGTCCACGCTGCCAGCGATGCCGGCAAGCTCGTGGTCACCATCGAAGCGCCCACCTCGCGCGCCATTGCCGCGCACCTGACGTACCTGCACCAGCTCGAGGGCGTGCTGTCGGCCGCGCTCGTCTACCAGCACAACGAAGACGCCGAGGCAATGCACGAAGCGATGGACCCGGCAATGAACGAGGAGGCAGGCACATGACCATCTCTCGTCGTGATTTCATCAAGCAGACCGCTGTCGCCGCGACCGCATCGGTCGCCGGCGTGACGCTGCCGGCCGGGGCCGCCAACTTTGTCACTGACAGCGACATGACCAAGCTGAAGTGGTCCAAGGCGCCCTGCCGCTTCTGCGGCACCGGCTGCGGCGTGACCGTGGCGGTCAAGGACAACAAGGTAGTGGCCACGCAGGGCGATCCGCTGGCCGAGGTCAACAAGGGTCTGAACTGCGTAAAGGGCTATTTCCTGTCGAAGATCATGTACGGGCAGGACCGGCTGACCAAGCCGCTCTTGCGCATGAAGAACGGCAAGTACGACAAGAACGGCGAATTCGCCCCGGTCACGTGGGAGCGCGCCTTCGACGAGATGGAACGCCAGTTCAAGCGCGTGCTGAAGGAAAAAGGGCCGACCGCGGTGGGGATGTTCGGTTCCGGCCAGTGGACGGTGTGGGAAGGCTATGCCGCGTCCAAGCTCTACAAGGCGGGCTTCCGCTCCAACAATATCGACCCAAACGCGCGCCACTGCATGGCATCGGCAGTGCAGGGCTTCATGCGTACCTTCGGCATGGACGAGCCGATGGGCTGCTACGACGATTTCGAGGCCGCCGATGCCTTCGTGCTGTGGGGCTCGAACATGGCCGAGATGCACCCGATCCTGTGGACCCGCATCACCGACCGGCGCCTGAGCTACCCCAAGACGCGCGTGGCGGTGCTGTCCACCTTCACGCACCGTTCCTTCGACCTGGCCGACATCCCGGTCATCTTCAAGCCGCAGACGGACCTGGCGATGATGAACTACATCGCCCACTACATCATCAAGAACAACAAGGTCAACAAGGACTTCGTCAACAAGCATACGGTCTTCAAGGAAGGCGTGACCGACATCGGCTATGGCCTGCGCCCGGAACATCCGCTGCAGAAGGCGGCCAAGAACGCTGCCGATCCCGGTGCCTCGCGCCCGATCACCTTCGATGACTTCGCACGCTTCGTGGCCAAGTACGACGCCGACTACGTCAGCAAGCTGTCGGGCGTGCCCAAGGCCAAGCTGGACCAGCTGGCAGAACTGTATGCCGACCCCAACGTCAAGGTGATGTCGCTGTGGACCATGGGCTTCAACCAGCATACGCGCGGCAGCTGGGCCAACAACATGGTCTACAACCTGCACCTGCTGACCGGCAAGATCGCCACGCCGGGCAACAGCCCGTTCTCGCTGACGGGGCAGCCGTCGGCGTGCGGCACTGCGCGCGAGGTTGGCACCTTCTCGCACCGGCTGCCGGCCGACATGGTGGTAACCAACCCCAAGCACCGCGAAGAGGCCGAGCGCATCTGGAAGCTGCCGGCTGGCACCATCCCCGAAAAGCCGGGCTACCACGCCGTGCTGCAGAACCGCATGCTCAAGGACGGCAAGCTCAATGCCTACTGGGTGCAGGTCAACAACAATATGCAGGCCGCCGCCAACCTGATGGAAGAAGGCCTGCCGGGCTACCGCAACCCGCAGAACTTCGTGGTGGTGTCCGATGCCTATCCCACCGTGACCGCGCTGGCCGCCGACCTGATCCTGCCCAGCGCGATGTGGGTGGAAAAGGAAGGCGCCTATGGCAATGCCGAGCGCCGCACGCAGTTCTGGCACCAGCTGGTCGATGCGCCGGGCGACGCGCGCTCTGACCTGTGGCAGCTGATGGAATTCTCCAAGCGCTTCAAGGTCGAGGACGTCTGGCCCGCCGAGCTGATCGCGAAGAAGCCGGAGTACCGCGGCAAGACCCTGTTCGACGTGCTCTACCGCAATGGCCAGGTCGACAAGTTCCCGCTCAAGGAAGTCAACGCCGAGTACCACAACGCCGAGGCCAAGGCCTTCGGCTTCTATGTGCAGAAAGGCCTGTTTGAAGAGTACGCCAGCTTCGGCCGCGGCCACGGCCACGACCTGGCCCCGTTCGACGCCTACCATGAGGCGCGCGGGCTGCGCTGGCCGGTGGTCAACGGCAAGGAGACCCGCTGGCGCTACCGCGAGGGCAGCGACCCTTACGTCAAGGCCGGCACCGGCTACCAGTTCTACGGCAACCCCGACGGCAAGGCGGTGATCTTCGCCCTGCCCTACGAGCCGGCAGCCGAATCGCCCGACAAGGAATATCCGTTCTGGCTGGCCACCGGCCGTGTGCTGGAGCACTGGCATTCCGGCTCGATGACGCGGCGCGTGCCGGAGCTGTACCGCGCCTTCCCCAACGCGGTGGTGTTCATGCATCCGGAAGACGCCAAGGCAATGGGGCTGCGCCGCGGCGTTGAGGTGGAAGTGGTGTCGCGGCGCGGGCGCATGCGCTCGCGCGTGGAGACCCGCGGGCGTGACGCGCCGCCGCGCGGGCTGGTGTTCGTGCCGTGGTTCGATGCCAGCCAGCTGATCAACAAGGTGACGCTGGACGCCACCTGCCCAATCTCGCTGCAGACGGACTTCAAGAAGTGCGCGGTCAAGATCGTCAAGGTCTAGCCCGGAATCGAACAGGGAGACGCCATGAAACCAAGCCGATCCTGGAAGCCCCTGCTGGCCCTGTGTGCGCTGCTGCTGGCCGTGCTGGCAATGCCGGCGCACGCCCAGGGCCTGGTCGACGCGATGCGCGGGCCCACACCCATCGCCAGCGAGACCAAGGCACCCATCATGTACCCGACCGAGAACAAGGACATCCGCCGCACCCGCAACTACACCATGCAGCCGCCGACGATCCCACACAAGATCGACGGCTACCAGGTCGACAAGGACTTCAACCGCTGCATGTTCTGCCACGCCCGCACGCGCACCGAGGAAACCCAGGCGATCCCAGTCAGCATCACGCACTACATGGACCGCGACAACAACGTGCTGGCCGACGTCTCGCCGCGCCGTTACTTCTGCACGCAATGCCATGTGCCGCAGGCCGACGCCAAGCCGCTGGTGGGCAACACCTTCGTTGACGTCGAGCAGATGCTCAAGCGCAAGCCCGGCGTCAAGGGCTCATCCAACTAGCGGATGCGCGCCATGCTCGACCTGATCAAGCGTTACTGGCGAACCATCAACCGGCCCAGCGCGTATTTCAGCCTGGGCTTCCTGACGCTCGGCGGCTTTGTCGCCGGCGTGGTGTTCTGGGGCGCGTTCAACACCGCGCTGGAGCTGACCAATACCGAGCAGTTCTGCACCGGCTGCCACGAGATGCGCGACAACGTCTACCAGGAGCTGCAGGGCACCATCCACTTCACCAACCGCAGCGGCGTGCGCGCCAAATGCTCGGACTGCCACGTGCCGCACAACTGGACCACCAAGATGGCGCGCAAGATGCAGGCGTCCAAGGAGGTCTGGGCCAAGATCTTCGGTACCGTCGACACCCGCGAAAAGTTCCAGGCACACCGGCTCACGCTGGCGCAGCACGAGTGGGCGCGCTTCAAGGCCAATGATTCACTGGAATGCCGCAACTGCCACGACTACCAGTCGATGGACTTCACGCGGCAGAGCCCGCGCGCGCAGGCCATGCATTCCACCCACCTGGCCAACAAGGAGAAGACCTGCATCGACTGCCACAAGGGCATCGCGCACCATCTTCCCGACATCTCCAAGGCCGAGGAGAAATGACGCGTGCCAGTCCGCTCGCCCGCGCCGCCATCCGAGCTTCCGCCTGAGTCCCCACGTTGCGCCGCCCCCGTGCTGAGCGCGAGCGGGCTGGCCATCTCGCGCGCCGGACGCCCGGTGTTGCGCGGCATCGACCTCGACCTCGCCCCCGGCGGCCTGCTGCAGGTACTCGGCCCCAACGGCAGCGGCAAGACCAGTCTGCTGCGCGTGCTGTGCGGGCTGGCCATGGCCGATGCCGGCACGCTGCACTGGCGCGGCCGCCCGGTGCGCGCCGCCGACCCTGACTATCAGCTGGCGCTGGCGTATGTCGGCCACACCAATGGCATCGACCCTGACCTGAGCCCGGCGGAAAACCTGCGCTTTGCCGCGCGCCTCGCCGGATCGGACGACAGTGCCGATGGCGTCGCGCGCGCCCTCGCCGCGCAAGGGCTGGAGCGGCTCGCAAACGCGCCGGTGCGCACGCTCTCGCAAGGGCAGCGGCGGCGCGTCGCACTGGCGCGCCTGTCGCTGGCGCAGCGCGCCTTGTGGCTGCTGGATGAACCAGTGACCGCGCTGGATGCCGATGCCTGCGCGCGCTTCGATGCGCAGCTCGGCACGCACCTCGCCGCCGGCGGCATGGCCGTGATCGCCACGCACCAGCTGCTGCCCGCGGGCGGCGCGGTGCTGCAACTGGGGGCGCCGGCATGATGCGCATGCTCGCCGCCATCGTCGCGCACGATGTCTCGCTGTCCTGGCGGCGGCGCGGCAGCCTGCTCGGCGGCGTGGTGTTCTTTGTCATCGCCGCCAGCCTGTTCCCGCTGGCAATCGGCCCCGAGCCGCAGCAGCTGCGCGCGCTGGCTCCCGGCATCCTGTGGGTGACGGCACTGCTGGCGTCGATGCTGTCGCTGTCGCGGCTGTTCGCGCAGGAGCATGCCGACGGCAGCCTGGACCAGCTGCTGCTGTCGCCGCATCCGCTGGCGCTGCTGGTGCTGGCCAAGATCGCCGCGCACTGGCTCACCAGCGGCCTGCCGCTGCTGTTGCTGACACCGCTGCTGGCACAGCAGTATGGGCTGCCCCTGGGCGCATCGCTGCTGCTGGCGGCGTCGCTGCTGGTGGGCACGCCGGCGCTGAGCCTGATCGGCGCGGTCGGCGCGGCGCTGACGCTGGGCGTGCGCGGCGGCGCGGTGCTGCTGTGCATCCTGGTGCTCCCGCTGTGCGTGCCGGTGCTGGTGTTCGGCGCCAGCGCCGCGGCCGCTGCCGATGCCGGGCTTGACGTGATGCCGCAGTTCTCGCTGCTGGGCGCCTGCCTGGCGCTGTCGCTGTTCCTGTGCCCGCTGGCCGCCGCCGCCGGGCTGCGCATTGCCATGGAGACGCCGGCATGAGCCAGCCGCTGCCATCCGTCCACCCCGCTGCCGCGCCGCGGCCCCCGGTCCGCGGCGGCTGGCTGGCCTATGCCGCGCCGGTGCGCTTCTATCCGCTGGCCGGGCGCATGGCCTCATGGTTCTTTGCCGCGGCGGCGCTGTTCGCGCTGGCGGGACTGTGGCTCGGCTTTGGCGTGGCCCCCACCGATGCGCAGCAGGGCGAGGTCTACCGCATCATTTTCATCCACGTGCCGGCGGCGTGGATGTCGATGTTCATCTACCTGGTCATGGCCGGCTACTGCGCGCTGGCACTGGTGCTGCGCACGCGGCTGTCGTCGATGATGGCCTCGGCGCTGGCGCCCACCGGCGCGCTCTTCACCGCGCTGGCGCTGTGGACCGGTGCGCTGTGGGGGCAGCCCACCTGGGGCACCTGGTGGGTCTGGGATGCGCGGCTCACCTCCGAGCTGATCCTGCTGTTCCTGTACCTCGGCTTTATCGCGCTGGAAGCGGCCATCGACGAGCCGCGCCGGGCCGAGCGCGCCTGCGCGGTGCTGGCGCTGGTGGGGGTGGTCAATATCCCGGTGATCTATTTCTCGGTGCAGTGGTGGAACACGCTGCACCAGGGCGCATCGGTCAGCCTGACCGCGGCGCCGTCGATGGCGGCCACCATGCTGGCTGGCATGCTGCTGATGACGATGGCGTGCTGGATGTACACGGTGGCGGTGGCGCTGGTGCGCGTGCGCTGCATCCTGCGCGAGCGCGGCGAGGTGCCGCACGGCCCTGCCATGGTTCCCGGAGAGACCTCATGACGCTGTCCTCGCTGCTGCCCTACGGGCATCACGGCATCTTCATCGCCGGCGCCTTCGGCGTGAGCGCGCTGCTGCTGGCGCTGGAGCTGGTGCTGCTGGCCCGCCGCTGCCGTGCCACGCGCCAGGAAGCCGGCCAATGACGCCGCGCCAGCGCCGCTTCGGGCTGCTGGCCGCGGCGCTGGCCTGCTGCGGCATCGCGGCGGCGCTGGTGCTCAATGCCTTCCGCTCCAACCTGGTGTTCTTCTTCAGTCCCAGCCAGGTCGCCGCGCAGGAAGCGCCGGTGGCACGCAGCTTCCGGCTGGGCGGGCTGGTGGCGCCCGGCTCGATCCGGCGCGAGGGCGACGGCATGACGGTGCGCTTCGTCGTCACCGACACGGCGCGCCAGGTGCCGGTGCGCTACCGCGGCCTGCTGCCCGACCTGTTCCGCGAAGGCAAGGGCGTGGTCGCGCGCGGCCAGCTGCAGGCGGACGGCACCTTCATCGCCAGCGAGGTGCTGGCCAAGCACGATGAAAACTACATGCCGCCTGAAGCCGCCGACGCGCTCAAGCAGGCCGCGCAGGTGAACCGCCGCATGGCCGAAGCCGCGCCGGCACAGGGAGTACGCCAGTGATCGCGGAACTCGGCCATTTCGCGCTGATCGTGGCGCTGCTGGTCGCGCTGGTGCAGGCCGTGGTGCCGCTGGCCGGGGCCGCGCGCGGCCAGCTGGCGTGGATGGCGCTGGCGCGCCCCGCCGCGCGCGTGCAGTGCCTGCTGGTGGCGCTGTCCTTCGCCGCACTGACCTGGTCCTTCGTCAGCAACGACTTCAGCGTGCGCTATGTCGCCGCCAACGCCAACAGTGCGCTGCCGCTGGCGTACCGCATCGCCGCGGTCTGGGGCGGGCACGAGGGCTCGATGCTGCTGTGGACGCTGATGCTGGGCCTGTGGTCGCTGGCGGTGTCCGCGTGCAGCCGGCAGCTGCCGCTGGCCGCCGTGGCCCGCGTGCTGGCCGTGATGGGCGCGATCAGCGCCGGCTTCCTGGCGTTCCTGCTGTTCGCCTCCAACCCCTTCGTGCGGCTGCTGCCGCCCGCAATGGAAGGCCGCGACCTCAACCCGTTGCTGCAGGACCCGGGCATGGTGTTCCACCCGCCCCTGCTCTACATGGGCTACGTGGGCTTCTCGGTGACCTTTGCCTTTGCCGTGGCGGCGCTGCTGGCCGGGCGCGTCGATGCGGCCTGGGCACGCTGGTCGCGGCCGTGCACCACGGTGGCGTGGGCCTTCCTGACGCTGGGAATCATGCTGGGCAGCGCCTGGGCCTACTACGAGCTGGGCTGGGGCGGCTGGTGGTTCTGGGACCCGGTCGAGAACGCCTCGTTCATGCCGTGGCTGGCCGGCACCGCGCTGATGCATTCGCTGGCGGTCACCGAGAAGCGCGGCGCCTTGCGCGCCTGGACCGTGCTGCTCGCCATCTTCACCTTCTCGCTGAGCCTGCTGGGCACCTTCCTGGTCCGTTCCGGCGTGCTGACCTCCGTCCACGCCTTCGCCGTGGACCCGAAGCGCGGCATCTTCATCCTGGCGCTGCTGGGGCTGGTTACCGGGCTGGCCCTGGCACTGTATGCGTTGCGCGCGCCGCGACTGGCGCGGCGCGTGGCGTTCGCGGCGGTCTCGCGCGAGTCGATGCTGCTGGCAAACAACGTGCTGCTGGCGGTGGCCGCCGCCACGGTGCTGCTGGGCACGCTCTACCCGCTGCTGGTCGATGTGCTGGGGCTGGGCAAGATCTCGGTCGGCCCGGCCTACTTCGAGCAGGTCTTCGTGCCCTTGATGGCCCCCGCGGTGCTGTTGATGGGCGCCGCGCCGCTGGCGCGCTGGCGCCACGGCAGCCTGCCCGACATGGCGCGCCGCCTGCGCTGGGGCGCCGTGGCCAGCGCGGCCATCGGGCTGGGGCTGCTGCTGGTGCTGCGCAATGCCTCGGCGCTAAGCGGGCTGGGGCTGCTGCTGGCGGCCTGGTGCGTGCTGAGCGCCGTGACCAGCCTGGCGGCGCGGCTGCGCCAACAACAGGGGCGCCGCCTGGCCGCGCTGCGCCAGTTCACACCCAGCTACTGGGGCATGCTGCTCGCCCACGCCGGCGTGGGCGTCTTCATCGCCGGCGTGACGCTGGTATCCGGCCAGGAAAGCCTGCGCGAACTGCCGATGCGCGCCGGCGAGAGCGTCAGCGTGGGCGGCTATGACTTCCGCTTTGCCGGCGTGACCCAGGCCGGCGGGCCCAACTACGACGCGCTGCGCGGCACGCTGGTGGCCGCGCGCGATGGCAAGCGAGTAGCACTGCTCCACCCCGAGCGCCGCATCTACCGCAGCCAGGACATGCCCACCACCGAGGCCGCGATCGACAGCGGCGTGGCGCGCGACCTCTACGTGGCGCTGGGCGAGAACGTCGATGGCAGCGCCTGGGCCGTGCGCATCCACGTCAAGCCCTTTGTCGACTGGATCTGGGCCGGCTGCGTGCTGATGGCGCTGGGCGGGCTGCTGGCCGTCTGCGACAAGCGTTACCGGCTTCGCCGCCGTGCCGCCAATCCTGCCACCGCGCCAGCCGCACCGGATGTGCCCGCAGTGCCGGCATTGGCCTCCGCCCATGAGGAGACGCCCGCATGACGCGCTTCCTGCTGCCGCTGGCCGCCTTCCTCGCCCTTGCGGTCGCGCTGGCCGCCGGGCTGCGCCACGACCCGCGCGAACTGCCCTCGCCGCTGGTCGGCAAGGCCGCGCCGGCGTTCCGCCTGCCGCTGCTCGAACCCGAAGGCCGCACGCTGGCCAGCGCCGACATGCGCGGCAAGGTCTGGCTGCTGAATGTGTGGGCGTCGTGGTGCGCGGCCTGCCGCACCGAGCATCCGCTGCTGGTGGATTTTGCCGCGCGCTCGCCGGTGCCGCTGTATGGCCTCAACTACAAGGACGAGACCGGCGCCGCGCGCGACTGGCTGCAGCGGCTGGGCAACCCCTATGCGGCTTCGCTGGTCGATGCCGACGGCCGCGTCGGCATCGACTACGGCGTCTACGGCGTGCCCGAGACCTTTGTCATCGACCAGCACGGCGTGGTGCGCTACCGCCAGGTGGGCCCGGTCACGCGCGAGGTGCTGGAGCGCAAGCTGATCCCGCTGATCGAGCAGCTGGAACGGCAGGGAGGCAGCCATGCGTAGCCGGATCCGCACGATGCTTGCCGTGTGGCTTTGCTGCGTTTCGCTGCAGGCGACGGCGCTGACGGAAGCGGAACTCGATGCCCGCGTGCACGCGCTGTCCAACGAGTTGCGCTGCCTGGTCTGCCAGAACCAGACCCTGGCCGACTCCAACGCCGACCTTGCCGTCGACCTGCGACGCCAGATCCGCGCGCAGTTGCGCGGCGGCGCCAGCGACGAGGCGGTGAAGGACTACCTGGTGCAGCGCTATGGCGACTTCGTGCTGTACAAGCCGCCGTTGCGGCCGCTGACGTGGCTGCTGTGGTTCGGCCCGCTGTTGCTGGTGGCCGGCGTGGCGGCCGCGATCGTGCGTGCGCGCTCGCGCAATCGCCAGGCGGATGCGACGCTGGACGCCAGCGCGCAGCGCCAGCTTGCGGACTTGCTGGACGAATCGGCCACAACATCCGTGGAGCACCGCCAGCCATGACCACCTTCTGGCTGCTCGCCGCCGCCCTGATCGCCGCCACCACGGCCTGCCTGCTGTGGCCGCTGCTGCGCCGCCGGGCGGTGCCAGACCCGGGCACGCCGGAACGCACCTTGCTGGTTGACCTGTACCACGACCAGTTGCGCGAGCTGGACACCGACCTGCGCGGCGGCACCCTCACCGCGGCGCGCCACGCCGAAGCCCGCGACGAACTCGGCCGCCGGCTGCTCGATGACGCCGCCGGCGCCGCCACCGGCACGGGACGGGCCGGCACCTCGCCGCTGCTCGCCGCGCTGCTGCTCGCAGTACTGCCCAGCGCCGCCATCCTGCTCTACCTGCACCTTGGCAACCCGGTCGCGCTCTGGCGCGCCGACGACCTGCCCGAAAGCACCGGCAACCAGCACCAGCTGAGCGGCGCGCAGGTCGAGGGCATGGTGAACCAGCTCGCGCAGCGCCTGCGCGAGTCGCCCGGCGACGCGCAGGGCTGGGCCATGTTGGCGCGCTCATACAGCGTGATGGAACGCCATGCCGACGCCGCCGCGGCCTACGCGCGGGCCGTTGAACTGGCGCCGGACGTGGCCGCGCTGCGCTCCGACTACGCCGATGTGCTGGCCAGCCTGCACGGCGGCTCGCTGGAAGGCCCGCCCATGGCGCAAGTGCGCCAGGCCCTGGCGCTGGACCGGGACGACCCCAAAGCGCTGGCGCTTGCGGCCAGCGCCGCGGCCGAACGCGGCGATAAGCAGGCGGCGATCGGATATTGGGAGCACCTGTACCGGCTGCTGCCCGCGGATTCGCAGACAGCGGCGCGCATCGCCGCCAACCTTGCGGCCGCGCGCGGCACGGCTGCCGCGGCGCAAACCCCGAAGATCACCGGCATGGTCACGCTCAGCGAAAAGGCCGGGCGCACGCCGCAACCGGGCGACACGCTCTTTGTCTACGCGTTGCCCGCTGACGGCTCACGCATGCCGCTGGCAGTACTGCGCCGGCAGGCGCGCGATTTGCCGCTGTCGTTCACGCTGGAGGATGCGATGGCGATGCGGCCCGATCACCGGCTGTCCGGACAGCAACAGGTCATGCTTGAAGCGCGGATCTCGGCCAGCGGCAGCGCCTTGCCGAAGGCCGGGGACCTGGTAGGGCGCACCGGACCGGTGGCAGTCGGCACCGAGGGCATCCGCATCGCTATCGACGGCACGATCGCGCCATAGTGGCTCAGGCGGGCAGCGTCGCCTTCAGGTTGGCCAGCATGTCCGCCACCATCTCCTTCAAGCCGTACTCGGCCTTCCAGCCCCAGTCCGCGCGTGCGACCGAATCGTCGATCGAATCCGGCCAGCCCTGCGCAATCGCCTGGCGATAGTCGGGTTCATAGCGGATCTGGAAGCCCGGCACCTGCTCGCGGATGGCCGCTGCAGTCTGCGCGGGCGTGAAGCTCATCCCGGCAATGTTGTAGCTGCCGCGCTCGCCGAGCTTGTCCGCCGGCGCTTCCATCAGTTCGATGGTGGCGCGGATGGCATCGGGCATGTACATCATCGGCAGGGCCTCGTCTTCCTTCAGGAAGCAGGTGTAGGGCTCGCCCTTCACCGCCGCATGGAAGATGTCGACCGCATAGTCAGTGGTGCCGCCGCCGGGCGGGGTCTTGTGAGAGATCAGGCCCGGATAGCGCACGCTGCGTACATCCACGCCGTGGTTGGCGTGATACCAGCGGCACCAGCCCTCGCCCGCCTGCTTGGAGATGCCGTAGACGGTGGTGGGCTCCATCACGGTCTTCTGCGGTGTCTGTCCGGCAGGCGTGGTCGGGCCGAAGGCTGCAATCGAGCTTGGCCAGAACACCCGCTCCAGCCCGGTCTGCCGTGCCAGCTCCAGCACGTTGAGCAGGCTGGTCATATTGAGGTTCCAGGCCCACTGCGGCGCCTTTTCGCCGGTGGCGGACAGCGCGGCGGCCAGCAGGTAGACCTGGGTGATGCCATGGCGCTCGACCACGGCGGCCAGCTCGCCCCGGTCGGTCGCGTTGAGCATCTCGTGCGTCAGGTGCACGTGCCGGCCGGTGGGCACCACGTCGGAGGTGATCACGTTGGTGCGCCCGTAGCGCTCGGCCAGCGCCAGTGCCAGTTCAGACCCGATCTGGCCGTTGGCGCCGACGATCAGGATCTTCGGTTTGCCATCTTCCATCAGATCAGCCCCAGTTCGCGGCCAGCCTGGCCAAAGGCTTCCAGCGCCTCTTGCAGCGCGGCTTCGTCATGCAGCGCGCTCATCTGCACGCGGATGCGCGCCTGCCCCTTGGGCACCACCGGGTAGAAGAAGCCGACCACGTACACGCCCAGCTCCAGCAGGCGCTGCGCGAGTTGCTGCGCCTTGTCGGCGTCGTAGACCATGATCGGGATGATGGGGTGGTCGCCCGCCTTGACGTCGAATCCCAGCTGGTCCAGTCCCGCGCGGAAGAACCTGGTATTGCCCTCCAGCCGGTCACGCAGCTCGGTACTGGCTTCCAGGATATCGAGCACCGCGATCGACGCGCCCACGATGGCCGGCGCCACCGTGTTGGAGAACAGATAGGGCCGCGAGCGCTGGCGCAGCAGCGCCACCACTTCCTTGCGCGCGCTGGTGAAGCCGCCCGAGGCGCCGCCCAGCGCCTTGCCCAGCGTGCCGGTGATGATGTCGATCTTGCCGAACACGCCGCGCGCCTCATGCGTGCCGCGCCCGCGCTGGCCCATGAAACCGGTGGCATGGCATTCGTCGATGCCCAGCAGCGCGTCGTACTCATCGCAGATCGTGCGCATCTGGTCCAGCCGCGCCACGGTGCCGTCCATCGAGAACACGCCGTCGGAAAACACCAGCGTGTAGCGCGCACCGTCGGCCCGCGCCTGCTCCAGCTGCACGCGCAGGTCGTCCATGTCGTTGTGCTCGTAGCGGTAGCGGCGTGCCTTGGACAGGCGGATGCCGTCGATGATCGAGGCATGGTTGAGCGCATCGCTGATGACCGCGTCTTCCGCGCCCAGCAGCGTTTCGAACAAACCGCCATTGGCATCGAAGGCCGAGCCATAGAGGATGGTGTCCTCAGTGCCGAGGAAGGCCGACAGCCGCGCCTCCAGCGTCTTATGCAGGTCCTGCGTGCCGCAGATAAAGCGCACCGAGCTCAGCCCGAAGCCATGCGTGCGCAGCGCCTCGTGCGCGGCCTCGATCACCTGCGGGTGCGACGACAAGCCAAGGTAGTTATTGGCGCACAGGTTGATGACCTCGCGGCCGTCGGTGGTGCGCACCCGCGCACCCTGCGGCGTGGCGATCACGCGCTCATTCTTGAACAGCCCCGCCGCGCGGATGCTTTCGAGTTCGGTACGGATGGATGCATAGAATGCCTCGGCATTCGACATGGCTTGGCTCCCGTTGGTGTGCGAGGGATATGCTAGGATTCGATCGATAAATCGAACGCGTTCTCTATATCGAACGTTTTGCGCAATATAACGAACATTCCCCCATGACGCAAGCCCTTGCCCAAATGCCGCAGGCCGACGGGCCGCCCGCCGTCGGCATGGCGCTGCAGGCGCTGCGCCAGCAGCAGCGCCTGTCGCTCGATGAACTGTCGCGCCGTGCCGGCGTATCCAAGTCGATGCTGTCGCAGATCGAACGCAACCTGGCCAACCCCACCGTGGCGGTGCTGTGGCGCCTGGCCAATGCGCTTGGCGTCAGCCTGACGGATTTCCTGGCCGGCGGCGCGGCAGAGCGGCCGGGCGGCGGCATCACCGTGATCCAGCCACATGCCACGCCATCGCTGAAAAGCCCCGATACCCGCTGCGACCTGCGCATCCTGGGCCCGATCGACCTGGCCGGCCGCTTCGAGTGGTATGAGCTGACCATCCAGGCCGGCGGCGTGCTGGCCTCCGAGCCGCACGAAGCCGGCACCCAGGAACACCTGTCGGTGCTGAGCGGATCGATGACGGTGCGCGCGGGCGTCGATGAGAAGAAGCTGAGGCACGGCGAGACCGCGCGCTATGCGGCCGATGTCGCACATGCGATCTCCAATGGCGGCAAGACCACTGCCACCGCACTACTGGTTGTAGTGCATCCGGGCTGACGCGGGCAAGGGTTGCGACAGCCCGGCGGGCGGGTTCAGCGGGCGCCGAACCATCGTTTGACCCGCTCCCACAGAACGCCGAAGAACATCGCCACCGGATTGAGGCGTACCGCCTGGTTGCGTTCGGCATCGCTCAGCGTCGGGTCCATCCGGCGCGCCACCGACTTGCCGAAATCGGCAATCATGCGCCGCACGAAATCCCGCACCAGCCCCGACCGCGAGAACTGCGCCAGCGGCCCTTGCAGCGAGTACTGCAGGTCGACCGCGACTTCGGTCTCGTGCGCGGAGAGCGCCTTCAGCTGGTAGGCGACGTCGCCGGCGGCCTTGGAGTTGCTGAGCGAATCCTGGCCTGCGCCCTTCAGCACGCCACGCTTGAGCGCGTCGTCGCGCTGCAGGCGCGCGGCGCCGTCGAACCTGGCGGACATCGGGCCGAACTTGATGGCGATATGACCCTTGACCTTCTCCCCCGCAATTTCAGTGAGCACCGCGCCCGGCAGGCAGCCCGCGACGGCTGGCAGGTCGGCCATGAAGGCCCAAACCGAGTCGAGCGCGTAGGGGACGGTGAAGCTGCCTTCGATGCGCGACCAGCCCTTGCGGTCGGCTGACCGTTCCGCCTCGGCGCCGGTGCCGGCGGCCAGGTGCGGCAGCGTGCCGAGCGCTTCGTCGGCAACGGCAAAACCGGTGAACGGCGCTTCGGCCGGCGCCGCGCCCGCGACGTGCCGCGCAATCACGCCGGCTGCGTCGCGGCGTGCGTCCAGTACCGAGCGGATGGCGGCGACGATTCCCATATAGCCGGTGCAGCGGCACAGGTTTCCCGACAACTCGTGACGGATGGCGGCGTCGTCCGCATCGGGCAGGCGCAGCACGATGTCGCGTGCGGTCGCCAGCATACCCGGCGTGCAGAAGCCGCATTGCAGGGCATGATGCTGGTTGAACGCCGCGCGCAGGTCGGCCATCACGGCATCGTCCTGGTAGCCTTCGACGGTGACAATGTCAGCGCCCTGGCAGGCAGCCGCGAAGGTGATGCACGACCGCACCGGCTTGTCGTCGAGCAGCACGGTGCAGGCGCCGCACACGCCGTGTTCGCAGCCGAGGTGGGTGCCGGTCAGGCTGTGCGTGTCGCGCAGGAAGTCGCCCAGGTGCGTCCGGTCCGCGCACGCGCCAGAAACCCGGCGGCCGTTGACATTGAATTCGATGGTCTGCACGGGCGCTCCTCAGTTCAGCATTTGCGTGACGCAGCGCATCACGACGGTACGGTAAAGCTTGCGGTCGATGGCGTCCTTGCCCGGCGCGGCCTGCGCCACCGCTTCGTCCACGGCACTGGCCGTGAGCGCCGCGGCGCCTTGCGCGGCGACCGCGCGCGTGAGTCCAGGCAGCACCACCGGTGGCCCGTCCAGCGCGCCGAGCACGATGCGTGCAAAGCGGCGGCTGGCATCGAAGTACGCGGCGCAGCTGGCTTCGGCGAACTCGCCGGTCTTGCGGCACAGCTTCTGGTAGCCCCAGCGGCTGTGCGCGGTGGCATGCGGCACGCGCACGGCGGCGATCAGCTCGCCGTCGGCCAGCACCGTGGTGTAGGCGCCGATCATGAATGCTTCCATGGGCACATCGCGCGTGCCGATGCCGGATGCAATCTCGATGCGCGCACCCAGCGCGGTCATCACCACCACCCAGTCCGCGGCCGGGTCCGCATGGGCCAGGCTGCCGCCCACGGTGCCGCGGTTGCGGATCGCGCGGTAGGCAATGCCGCCCGCCACGGCCTGCAGCATGGTGCCCTGCAGCGGCGCGAACACGCCGTCCTCGATCTGCGCATGGGTCACGCAGGCGCCGATGCGGATGTCATCGGGGGTGGGCGCGACTTGCCGCAGTTCGGCCAGCCCCGACACATCGACCACCGTGTCGGGACGGGTCAGCCGCAGGTTCAGCATCGGGCCGAGCGACTGGCCTCCGCCCATGGTCTTGGCCACATCTATGCCCGCGCCAAGGCGGGCCAGCGCCTCCGGCAGCGAGCCGGGCGCATGATAGGAAAAAGCGACGGCTTTCATGGGTCAGGCTGCCTTCTTGCTTTGTGCGCCGGCCACTGCCGCATCCAGCGCTTCAAGGATCTTTCTCGGGGTCAGCGGCGTTTCCTGCAGTTCGACACTGAAGTCGCGCAAGGCGTCGTTCACCGCGTTGAAGATCGCCGCCGGCGGTGCAATGGCGCCGCCCTCGCCCATCCCCTTGGCGCCGAATTCCGTGTGCGGCGACGGCGTCTCGAAATGATGGATGCGGATCGATGGAATCTCGGTCGGCCCGGGCAGCATGTAGTCCGCCAGCGTGGAGGCCAGCGGCTGCCCGTTGCCGTCATAGCGCATCTCTTCGAACATCGCTGTGCCGATACCCTGCGCCACACCACCGTAGGTCTGGCCCTCGACCACCATCGGATTGATCATGGTGCCGCAGTCTTCCACCACCACATAGTCCAGGATCTCGACATGGCCAGAATCGATGTCGACTTCCACCGCGACCGCATGCGTGGCGTAGGTGAAGCTGCCGGTATCGACCGCGGGCTTGAAGCCCATGGTGACCTCCAGCCCTTGCGCATCCACGTCGTGCGGCAACAGGTGGGGATTGATGTACCAGGCGTCGGCAATGCGGCCGATATCGATGACGGTGGCATCGCCTGCACGAACCGCGCCGGCTTCGAGCGTTACCGCCTCCACCGGCTGCCCCAGCATATGCGCGCCAATCTTCTGCAGCCGCGGCAGCAGCGCCTTGCATGCCCGCGACACCGCGCCGCCCGACATCACCAGCGAGCGCGAGGCATAGGTGCCGGTCGAGAACGGCGTGAGCCCGGTATCGCCGTGCACCAGCTTGATCCGTCCGATGTCGATGCCCAGGATCTCGTGGGCAATCTGCGCGAACGTGGTCTCCATGCCCTGCCCGTGCGAATGCACGCCGACCCGCACTTCGAGCCCGCCATCCGGCGTGATGCGCACCGTGGCCGAGTCGAAGCCGGGGATCACCGGCGTGCCCCAGGCCGCGAACACGGAAGTGCCGTGGGCCGACTGCTCGGTGTAGGTGCCAAAGCCCACGCCGACATAGCGGCTGCCCTGCGGACCCGCCTGCTGCCGCGCGCGGATCGCGGGCAGGTCGATCATCTCCATCGCCTGGCGCACGCTGGCCGGGTAGTCGCCGCCGTCGAAGTGCTTGTTGGTCACGTTGACGTAAGGCATGGCCTGCGGCGGCACCAGGTTTTCGCAGCGCACTTCCCACGGCTCGCGCCCCACCTCGCGCGCGATCGCGTCCATCATCAGTTCCATGGCGAAGCAGACGCCGGTCCGGGCCACGCCGCGATACGGCACGAAACCTGGCTTGTTGGTGGCCACGCAAGTAGTTTCGCAGCGGTACCCGTCAAAGGCATAAGGGCCGGGCAGGTTGCCGATCGCCTGTCCCGGCTCCAGCCCGACGGTGAATGGCCAGACCGAATAGGCACCGCCATCGATGGCGATCTTCGCGTCCAGCGCCAGCAGCCGGCCGCGTTGGTCGGCATAGGCGGTAAGCTCGTAGTGATGCTCACGCGAGTTGGCCCCGGCGGTCAGGTGCTCGCGCCGGTCCTCGACAAAACGGAACGGCCGCTTGTAGGTCAGCGCCAGCCAGGCGATACAGAGCTCTTCCTGCTGCAGCACGCACTTGTAGCCGAAGGCGCCGCCCACGTCCGGCGAGATCACGCGCACGCGCGCCTGGTCCAGGTCCAGGCAATGGCTCAGGATGGTCCGGATCATATGCGGCACCTGGGTGGCGCTGTACACCACCAGCTGGTCGAACTGGTGGTCCCAGTAGGCCAGCACCGCCTTGCCTTCCATCGGCACCATGCACTGGCGCGCCAGGTTGACCTTGCGGTGGACGACGACGGAGGCCTCGCGCTGGCGCGCCTCGAAGTTCTTGTCGATATTCAGCGTCAGGAAGGTGTTGTCGCGCCAGTGTTCGTGCACGCGCACCTCGCCGGCGAGCTGGCGGGCCTGCGCGACGTCGGTCAGCGCGGGCAGCTCGTCGAACTCGGCCACCACCTGCTCGGCGATGTCCTCGGCTTCGGCGCGCGTCGGGGCAAAGGCCATGGCAACGGGCTCGCCGACAAAGCGCACCTTGCCGCTGGCCAGCGGCGCCTGCGCCGACGGCTGGTAGGACGGGAACGCCGAATCCGCGACGATGTCGCTCGCCGCCGCCATGTCCTCGCGCACGATCACCGCTTGCGCGTGGCGCGCGGGCTTGCTCACGGACAACAGCCTGGCATGCGCCACGGGGCTGCGCAGGAAAGCCACCTCCTGCAGGTCCGGCATGGCAATGTCCGCGACAAAGCGCCCCTTGCCATGCAGGTGCCTGGCGTCTTCCTTTCGCGCCACCCGGGCTCCCACGCCCTGGCCGCGTCCTTCTTCCGAATGATCCGGTTCCATCGACGATGTCATTGTCTTATCCGTCCCGATGATTCATGCAAGCGCTCATTCGCGCACCCCGATAGCAGCCAGCCCCTCTGCGCGCGAGGCCACCGTCGCATACTTCTGCCCCATGTCGAACAGGTTGGCCTCATGCGGGCCGAGCGCCCTGTCGCCGACGCAATCCGACAGCACCAGCGGCCGGAAGCCGTACTGCATGGCGTCCACCACGCTGGCGCGCACGCAGCCGCTGGTCACGGCGCCGGCCACCACCAGCGTGCGCACGCCGCGCTGCGTCAGCCACGCGGCCAGCGACGTACCGAAGAATGCCGACGGCACGGTCTTGCGCACCACCAGCTCGCCCGCCCGTGGCGCCAGTTCTTCGACGATGGCACTGTTGCGCTCGCGCTCCTTCAGCGACAGCATGTTCGGCACCTTCATGGAGAAGATGTTGTGGTCCGACCCATCGTCCGCAAAGACGATGCGGCTGTGCGCGATCGCCCAGCCTTCGCGCCGTGCCACGGCCAGCAGCGGCACGGTGTTGGCGATGGCCTCGCGGATATTGCCGCCGCCGAACACCTCCGGATCGGCAAAGCCGTTGACGAAATCGACCACCAGCAGCCCGAACGGGCCCGCCAGTTCCAGGTCGTTGCCGAAGCCCTGGCGCTGGTACGCGCCGATCTCCTTGTGCATGGCTACTTCTCCTCCGGGTAGCGGAACCCGTCCGTGACCTTGCCGCGGGTCACCACATCCACGCCGTCCAGGCGGACGGTGCAGTTGCGCACGGGAATATCGATATGGCAAGCCGTGGTGCGGCTGCCGCCGGCTTCGTTATTGGGGCCGAGCGAGAACAGGAAGTTGCCCTCGAAGGCGCGCGCGTCCATGCCGATGGTGGCCTCGCGATCGTACAGCCCCAGCGTGGACCAGTGGGCGCGCGGCTGCAGCCCCCAGCCGATATGCGAGATGGCATAGGCCTGCGGATCGTTGAAGGAGGCCATGTACTCGCTCAGCAACTCGGCGTGCAGGCCGCCTTCGATGCGCGTGGCAAAGCCGCCCTCCACCGTCAGCATGACCGGCTCGGTGACGTAGGTCTTCTGCGGCAGCAGGATGTCGCCGCGCTCCAGCACGATGGTACCGTTGGCCGAGCCCTCGTTGGGCCAGGTCAGCGCGAAGCCGCTGGGCCAGTGGTCCCAGCGCCCGGGCTCGTCGACAAAGCCATACTCGCTGATGGCCGGGAACTCGCCCAGCGGGCAGCGCAGGTCGGTGCCGGCCGGCGACACCACATGCATTTCCTTTGCGCCGGCCAGCCGCTCGGAGGCGGCCTTGACGCGCTCGCGGTCGGCCTCGCAAGGCACCAGGCGCGCCAGCACCTCGGGCGGCTCGACGGCCAGCAGGATTTTGGTGCCGCCCTTCAGGATGTCGTGCTGCTCGGGGGAGAACAGCAGCGTCATCAGGTCCAGCACCAGGTCGCTTTCCCTGAGCGCGGCAATCGCGGCTCGGTTGCCCGTGAGCGGGGTCGTTCCCAGGTAGGCCAGCGCGTCGCGGCTCAGCGCCTTCTCGCCGTTGACGGGCGGCAGGTCGAGCCGGTTGACGATGGCACCCATCGCCTGCGTGGCGATCAGCGCGGTGGAAAGGGTCTGCGGGTGGGTCGCGGCGCTGGTCAGGATGGTGACGGTCTGCCCCGGCTCCAGCCGGGACAGCTTCAGCACCTTGCGCCAGGCCTCGATCATCTGGTGGTCACTTACCGGCATGTCCGCTCCTTGCTGGTCATTGCGTCAGCGGCGCGCCGAGGAAGTCCCCCAGCGCCGCGTAAAAGCCCGCTTCGTCATCCAACGGGATCATGTGGCCGGCACCAGCAACGTGGCTGACCAGCACCCCCGGCAGCAGCGTGCGGATCTCCGCCACGTCCTCGGCGCGCACCACGTCGCCGCGCCCGGCAGTCACCAGCAGCGCCGGCACCGTGATCCTGGGCATGTCGGCATGGATGTCGTCGCGATGGAAATCCTCGAAGCTGCGCATCACGGCGTCTTCGTTGCAGGTATGCAGCCATTCGGCGCGCAGGCGCAACTGTTCGTCGGTCCAGGTCGGGCAGAAGCAGCGCATGCCTTCCACGTCGGTGCCCTGGCGCGACAGGCGGATGGAATCCACATACCACGGCAGTTGCGCGGGATACGCGCGGCGCCCGGGCCCCGACACCGGCGGATCGACCAGCACCAGTCTGGCCAGGCCGCCAGGCCGGCCCGCCGCGGCGCGCACGCCGATGCGCGCGCCCATCGAATGGCCAACCACGCTGTAGCGGCGCAGGCCGAGCGCCTCGGCAAAGGCCACCACGTCGCGGGCCTGGGCGTCGAGGCTGTAGTCCAGCCCGGCCTCAGCCGACGACAGGCCGCGCCCGCGCACGTCCAGCACATAGGTATCGAAGCTGGCGCCAAAGCGCTCGCCGACGAAGCCCCAGGTGATTGCCGGGCTGGTGATGCCCGGCACGATGATCACGGGATCGCGCGCGGCACGCGCACCGTCGTTGCCGCCATAGCGCAGGTAGTGCTGGCGAATGCCGTTGGCATGGACGTGGCCGCCATAAAGGAAGGTGGTCATGGCATACCCTCAGTAGGCGCCCGACAGCAGCGCGCCGGCGCCCGGCACGACCGGCTCCAGGTCCAGCGCCTTGAGCATGGCGTAGGTGGTGGCGATGGCCGCGGTGATGACCGGCTTGCCCGTCATCGCCTCCACCTTTGCCACGGCCGGGAGCGACGGCATCTGCACGCAGGCCGACAGCACGATGGCATCGACATCCGCCAGGTTCATCTGCGACACGATGCCGGGCAGCCGCGCCGGATCGTGGCGGCCGACCTCCAGGTTGTCCGGGATTTCCAGCGCACGGTAGTCCACCACCTCATAGCCTTCGTTGCGGATGTAGTCCACCACCAGCTCGGTCAGCGGCTTCATGTATGGCGCCACCACGGCGATGCGGCGCGCGCCGATCACGCGCAGCGCATCCACCAGCGCACCGGCGCTGGTGATGACCGGCGCGTCGCCGCCATTCTCGATGGTGTGGGCCTTCAGGCGCTGCTCCGACTTGCGGTGATAGCCGTGGCCCATGGCCATGATGGCGACCAGGCAGGCGTAGCCGAGCACGTCGACGCGGGCGTCGCTGAGCTCCACCGCGCAGCGGTCGGATTCGGCATCCATGGCGGCCAGCTCTTCCTTGACCACCTTCTTCATGCGCATGCGGCTGGAGTGGAAGGTAAAGCGCTCCGGACGGAGCTGCTGGCGCGCCAGCAGCATGGCGGGAATCTCGGTTTCCATGGTCGTGTTCGAGCTGGGAACGATCTGGCCGATGCGAAAGACTTTTTGCATGAGGGTCCTCGGGTTGTACGGTTACAGCTTGAGCAGGCGTTGCGCGTTGCCGTGGCAGACCAGCGCGCGCGTGGTGTCGTCGAGCGGCGCGTCCTCGATGAACTTCGCCGCGACTTCGGTGGATTCGTAGGGATAGTCGACCGAGAACATCACGGCCTCCGCGCCGAGCTCGGCAATGGCACCGGCCAGCGCACCGTGCGAGCACACCCCCGAGGTGGTGATGACGATATTGGTGCCGATATATTCCGAAGGCGCGCGCGCCAGCCGGACCCCGTGCGAATAGACCGCAAAGCGGCTGTCGAAGCGCCAGCGCTGGTACGGCAGGCCCTCGCCCATATGGCCGAGGATGATCTTCAGGCGCGGGAAGCGGTCGAACACGCCGCCGAACAGCAGCCGCAGCGCATGCGATGCGGTCTCGACGCCCCAGCCCCACGCCGCGCCGGTCAGCTCGGGGTGGCCCGCCAGGACCTGCGGCTGAACCAGCGCATCGGTCGGGTGCAGGTACATGGGCACGTCCAGCGCCTGCATGCGTTCCCAGAAAGCATCGTATGCAGGGTCGTCGTAGTAGCGCCCGTGGGTATGGCCGTTCACCAGCGAGCCCTTGAAGCCAAGCTCGCGCACGGCGCGTTCCAGCTCGCGCGCGGCCTGCTCCGGGTCGTGCATGGGCAGCGCGGCAAAGCCGGCAAAGCGCGTGGGGTGGCGCGCGATCTGCGCGGCCAGGAAGTCATTGCTCTCGCGTGCCCGCGCCACGGCAAGGCCGGAGTCGGACTCGCCCTGCACGCCCGGACCAGTCTGCGACAGCACCGTGATGTCGATGCCGGCGCGGTCCATCTCGGCGAGGCGGTCCTCGTCGAAATCGGCCAGGCGGCGGCCCAGTTCGGCAAAAACTGCTGGATCGATATGCTGCGTGAACGCCTTGGAATAGGCCTGGAAACCCGGCGTCATGAAATGCTCTTCGAGGGCGATCTTCTTCACTTTGGTCATGCTGGTGGGGCTCCTGATTGGTGAAATCGCTTCGCTGCGGGCGCGTCCCGCACGGCATGCGGCGTGCGCCCATGCAATTGCTCAGTACACTGATTAGTTTCGGATTCTAGTCAGCGAAATTCCAAAAGTCTAGAAGCGGCGCGGAGGGTTAACACCTATAACGATGGCCATACACCCTCAGTACACTGAGCCCAGATGCTCAGTATGCTGACGATATTAAAAGACCATTTAAATAGGCGATTTCGGGCATTCCGGCACATTGTGGACTGGCCCACATTTTGCTCAGCATACTGCGTTTCTCATCAGCATACTGACTGATGCACCGGAAGGATGCGGCGCTGCACTGCGCGAGGGACCGACAGGCCCTGGCCAGCGGCGCCGGCACCGCCGGGACGAGCAGACATATAGAGACAATAGCTACACCAAAGGACCCCCGCCATGACGATCAGCCTGACTCGCAGCGAGACACGCGCCCCCGCCTCCCGCATGACAGCCGAGGAGCGCAAGGTCATCCTTGCCTCTTCCTTCGGCGCCCTGATGGAGTGGTACGACTTCTACATCTACGCCGCACTGGCGGTGTACTTCGGCGCACTGTTCTTCCCCAAGGGCAATGAGACTGCCGCTTTCCTGGCCAGCCTGGCTACCTTCGGCGCAGGCTTCCTGATACGGCCGGTGGGCGCGCTGCTGTTCGGCCGCCTGGGCGACCTGATCGGGCGCAAGTACACCTTCCTGGTCACCATCCTGCTGATGGGTGTTGCCACCGTCGGCGTTGGCGTGCTGCCCACGTATGAGCAGATCGGCATCACCGCCACCGTGCTGCTGGTGTTGCTGCGGCTGCTGCAAGGCCTGGCGCTGGGCGGCGAGGTCGGCG
Source organism: Cupriavidus sp. FW305-F7 (assembly GCF_058782875.1). NCBI lineage: Bacteria > Pseudomonadati > Pseudomonadota > Betaproteobacteria > Burkholderiales > Burkholderiaceae > Cupriavidus > Cupriavidus sp. FW305-F7. Next base: position 76,124 of record NZ_JBYSYC010000037.1, read on the forward strand.
GCGCGGTCACCTACGTGGCCGAGCACTCCCCCGTGCACAAGCGCGGGCTGTACACCAGTTCGCTGCAGACCACGGCAACGCTGGGCCTGCTGTCCTCGTTGCTGGTCGTCTACCTGCTCAAGACCTTCCTGACCGAGGCCGAATTCCGTGAGTGGGGCTGGCGCATTCCCTTTATCGTGTCGCTGGTGATGCTGGTGATCTCGGTCTACATCCGCGGCAAGCTGCATGAATCGCCGGTCTTTGCCCGGATGAAGGCCGCCAACACCACCTCCAGGGCGCCGATCCGCGAGAGTTTCACCAACTGGAAGAACCTCAGGTCCGTGCTGCTGCTGTTCGTGGTGGCGGCGGGCCTGGGCGCCATCTTCGGCACCGGCCACTTCTACTCGATGTTCTTCCTCAACAAGACGCTGCACGTGCCGCTCGAAACGGTCCACAAGCTGATCGGGATCGCGCTGGTGGTGGCCACGCCCTGCTACCTGCTGTTCGGCTGGCTGTCCGACCGCATCGGCCGCAAGTACATCATGATGGCCGCCTGCCTGCTGGCGGCGGTGTGCATCCAGCCGGTGTTCAAGGGCCTGACGCACTATGCCAATCCGGCACTCGAGCAATTCCAGCAGCAAGGCGCCGTGCAGGTGACGGCCGGCGACTGCAAGGCGCGCCTGTTCGGCGAGCCGGTATCCGCCTGCGACAAGATCCGCGGCTACCTGACCGACCTGGGCGTGGGCTACACCTTCGTGCCGGCCAGCAATCCGGCGCAGGCGGAAGTGCGCATCGCGGATCGCACGCTGCAGGGCTTTGACCGCGACGCCATCAAGGGCGCGCTGGTGGCGGCCGGCTGGCCGGAGCGCGCCGATCTCTCGAAGATCAACACGCCGATGGTATTCGTGCTGCTGCTGGTCCCGATCCTGTTCCTGGCCATGGTGTATGGGCCGATGGCGGCCTTCATGGTGGAACTGTTCCCGGCCCGGGTGCGCTACACCTCGCTGTCCCTGCCCTTCCACCTCGGCGCGGGCTGGGTCGGCGGCATGCTGTCCTTCGTGGTCACGGCCATGAACGTGGCCAGCGGCGACGTCTACTTCGGCCTGTGGTACCCGGTGATCATCGCCGGCCTGGCCTTCGTCATCGGCATGCTGTTCGTGCCGGAGACGCGCGGCCGCGACCTGGCCACCTGAGCGGCACTACGGGTGAAGCTGAAGGGCGGATCTCTCCGCCCTTTTTCCCGGCCAACTATTCAGCATACTGAGTTTATCCGCGCTACTGCGGCGCAGCGATGGCGCCGCGGTCTGCCGACGCAGCCATCGCAACCATTCGAATCTTTCGCGTAGACAACCTGGAGCCCCTGATGACCACCTCTCGCATCCTCCGCACCCTCGCTGCGTCCTCCGCCCTGCTGGGCCTGGCCGCCGCCACGCCCGCACTGGCCGACACCAATGGCGTGAAGATCGGCGTCATCACCGATATGTCCGGCTCCTATGCCGACCTCTCCGGCAAGGGCTCCGTGCTTGCCGCGCAGATGGCCGTGGAAGAGTTCGGCGGCAAGGCCCTCGGCAAACCGGTGACGGTGCTTTCCGCCGATCACCAGAACAAGGCCGATATCGCGTCGTCGCTGGCGCGCCGCTGGTTCGATACCGATGGCGTCGACATGGTGATCGACTTCCCCAACTCTTCGACCGCGCTGGCGGTGCAGGAGGTGGCGCGGCAGAAGCAGAAGATCGACATCGTCTCGACCGGTGGCGCCATGGCGCTGACCAACCAGAACTGCTCGCCCACCGGCTTTCACTGGGCCTGGGACACGTATTCGGTGTCTTACCCGCTGGTGCGCCGCATGATCGAACAGGGCCGCAACAGCTGGTACTACATCACCGTGGACTACGCCTTCGGCCAGTCGCTGGAAGCAGATTTCCGCAAGGCCGTGGACGCCGGCGGCGGCAAGAACGTGGGCGCTACCCGGCATCCGCTCAACGCCAGCGATTTCAGCAGCCCGGTGGTGGCCGCCTCGGCTTCCAAGGCCAAGGTGGTGGTGCTGGCCAACGCCGGCAACGACATGATCAACGGCGTCAAGGCAGCCGGCGAATTCGGCCTGATCAAGGCCGGCCAGACCGTGATCACGCCCTCCACCTTCATCACCGATCTCAAGAGCCTGGGCCTGAACGCCGCGCAGGGGCTGACCTATGTCGACCCGTTCAAGCTCGACCTGGATGGCAAGTCGAAGGACTTCGTCGAGCGCTACTACAAGCGCCACAAGGCCTATCCCACGCATGGCCAGATCGGCGTCTACTCCGGCGTGCTGCATTACCTGAAGACGGTGGAGGCAGCGAAGACCGTGGAAGGCCCGGCCGTGGCGGAGAAGATGCGCGCGCTGCCCGTCAACGATGCCTTCGTGCGCAACGGCAAGGTGCGTGTCGACGGCCGCATGGTGCATGACATGTACCTGGCCCAGGCCAAGACCCCGGCCGAGTCCAAGGGCCCGTGGGACCTGGTCAGGTATATCGGCACGATCCCCGGCGACGAGGCCTTCCGACCGCTGTCGGCCAGCGAATGCCCCCTGGTAAAGAAGTGAGCGCGCCATGCCTGACACCGATGTAATCCTGCAGACGCAGGGACTGACCAAGGCGTTCAAGGGCTTTACCGCAGTCAGCGATGTCAGCCTGTCCGTGCGGCGGGGCTCGATCCACGCGCTGATCGGGCCCAACGGCGCCGGCAAGACCACCTGCTTCAACCTGCTGACGAAGTTCCATGCCCCCTCGTCCGGCTCGATCCATTTCAACGGCACGGACATCACCGCGCTGCGCCCGGCCCAGATCGCCCGCATGGGGGTGATCCGGTCGTTCCAGATCTCGGCGGTATTTCCGCAACTGACGGTGCTGGAGAACGTGCGCATCGCGCTGCAGCGCCGGCTCGGGACGTCCTGGCATTTCTGGCGCGGCAAGCGCTCCCTGTCGCGGCTGGACGGCCGCGCCATGGAACTGCTAGATGCGGTCGGCCTGGCAGGCTTCGCGGACCTGGGCACGGCGGAGCTGGCCTACGGGCGCAAGCGCGCGCTGGAGCTTGCCACCACGCTGGCGACCGATCCGGAGCTGATGCTGCTGGACGAACCGACGCAAGGCATGGGCCATGAAGACGTGGAGACCGTCACCGCCCTGATCAAGCGCGTTTCGGCAGGGCGGACGGTGCTGATGGTGGAGCACAACATGAGCGTGGTGTCGTCCATCGTGGACCGCATCACCGTGCTGCAGCGCGGCGCGGTGCTGGCAGAAGGCACCTATGACGAGATCTCACGCAATCCGCAGGTAAGGGAAGCCTATATGGGAACCACCGACGAACCCGAAGACCGCCATGCAGCCGCGGCGGCCCTGAGCGCGGAGGCATCATGACCAGGACGGCCTCCCCTGCCCTCGAACTGCGCGGCCTGCACGCCTGGTACGGTGAATCGCACATCCTTCACGGCGTGGACCTGACCGTCAACCCGGGCGAGGTGGTGACGCTGCTCGGCCGCAACGGCGCCGGGCGCACCACCACGCTGCGCGCCATCATGGGCCTGGTCGGCATGCGCAAGGGTTCGGTGTGCGTGCACGGCCAGGAAACGATCGGCATGAAGACGCACCGCATCGCGCCGCTGGGGCTGAGCTACTGCCCGGAAGAGCGCGCCATCTTCGCCAGCCTGTCCTGCGAGGAGAACCTGCTGCTGCCGCCGCAATTCGCCTGCACCCCGGGCGCAGTCGGACTGCGCGAGCCGATGACGCTGGGCGAGATCTACGAGATGTTCCCCAATCTGCATGAGCGGCGCAAGAGCCAGGGCACGCGCATGTCGGGCGGGGAGCAGCAGATGCTGGCGGTAGCCCGCATCCTGCGCACCGGTGCCAGCGTGCTGCTGCTCGACGAGATCTCGGAAGGCCTGGCGCCCGTGATCGTGCAGAAGCTGGCGAAGATGATCGCCATGCTGCGCAGCCGCGGCTACACCATCGTCATGGTGGAGCAGAACTTCCGCTTTGCCGCGCCACTGGCGGACCGCTTCTTCGTGATGGAGCACGGCCGCATCGTCGAGGCGTTCGGCGCCGATGAGCTCGAACGAAAGATGCCCACGCTCAGCGCCTTGCTGGGCGTTTAAGGAGATTTGCATGGAATTGTTTGGAGTGCCCCTGCCCGCGCTGCTGAGCCAGTTGCTGCTGGGGCTCGTCAACGGCTCGTTCTACGCGATCCTGAGCCTGGGGCTAGCGGTGATCTTCGGCCTGCTCAACGTGATCAACTTTGCGCACGGCGCGCTGTTCATGCTCGGCGCGGTGCTGGCCTGGATGGGCCTGAACTACCTCGGGCTGAACTACTGGCTAATGTTGGTGCTGGCACCGGTGGTGGCCGGCGCGCTCGGCGTGGTGCTTGAGCGCACCATGCTGCGCCACCTCTACCGCTTCGACCACCTGTACGGGCTGCTGCTGACGCTGGGCATCTGCCTGCTGATCGAAGGCGCGCTGCGCTCGGTCTACGGCGTCTCCGGCCTGCCCTACCCCACGCCCGAAGCCTTGTCTGGCGTGAGCCACCTGGGCTTCATGGTGCTGCCCAACTACCGCGCATGGGTGGTGCTGGCGTCGCTGGCGGTGTGCTTTGCCACGTGGTTCATGATCGAGAAGACCCGGCTGGGCGCCTACCTGCGCGCCGGCACCGAGAATCCGCGCATGGTCGAGGCGTTCGGCGTCAACGTGCCGCTGCTGGTGACGCTGACCTACGCTTTCGGCGTGGGCCTGGCCGCGCTGGCGGGCGTGCTGGCCGCGCCGGTGATGCAGGTCTCGCCGCTGATGGGCCAGAACCTGATCATCACGGTCTTCGCCGTGGTGGTGATCGGCGGCATGGGTTCGATCCTGGGCTCGATCTTCACCGGACTTGGGCTGGGTGTCTTCGAGGGCATCACCAAGGTCTACTACCCCGAAGCCTCCGCGACGGTGGTCTTCGTCGCCATGGTGTGCGTGTTGCTGGTGCGCCCCGCCGGGCTCTTTGGAAAGGAAAAATGATGGCAAGCGGAAAGCGTGCAACCTTCGCCTACGGACTGCTGCTGGCGGTCCTGCTACTCGCGCCCTGGCTGGGCGCCTACCCGGTGCTGGTGATGAAGCTGCTGTGCTTCGCGCTCTTTGCCTGCGCCTTCAACCTGCTGCTGGGCTACACCGGGCTGGTGTCGTTCGGCCATGCGGCCTTCTTCGGCGGCGCCGCCTATGCCTGCGGCTATGCGATGAAGTCCCTGCAGCTGACGCCGGAGCTGGGCCTGCTGGCCGGCACCGCGTTCGGGGCCCTGCTCGGCCTGGTGTTTGGTGCACTGGCGATACGCAGGCAGGGTATCTACTTCGCCATGATCACGCTGGCGCTGGCGCAGATGTTCTACTTCTTCTGCCTGCAGACGCCCGCGACCGGTGGCGAAGACGGCCTCCAGGCGGTGCCGCGGGGCGACCTGTTCGGCGTGCTGCCGCTGGCGTCGGACCACACCATGTACTACGTCGTGCTGCTGATCACCGCCGCGGCCTTCCTCGGCATCATGCGCATCGTCAACTCGCCGTTCGGGCAGATCCTGCGCGCGATCAAGGAGAACGAGCCGCGTGCCATCTCGCTGGGCTATGACGCGGACCGCTTCAAGCTGCTGGCGTTCGTGCTGTCGTCGGCACTGGCCGGGCTGGCGGGCGCGCTCAAGACCCTGGTGCTGGGCTTTGCCACGCTCACCGACGTGCACTGGATGATGTCGGGCACGGTCATCCTGATGACGCTGGTCGGCGGCATGGGCACGTTGTCGGGCCCGCTGGTCGGCGCGCTGGTGATCGTGGCGCTGGAAAATAAGCTGGGCGACGCCGGCAACGCGCTCGCGGCCATGACCGGCATCGGCTGGTTCGAAGCGCTGGGCGAATCGGTCAGCATGGTGACAGGGCTGATCTTCGTGGTGTGCGTGCTGACGTTCCGCCGCGGCATCATGGGCGAGATCCTGGCTCGCTGGCAGGCCCGCCCGTCGCTGCAGGCCGGCGCGCCCGCGGTGGGGCCAGCCAGATCCGGCGCGGCCAACCCCGGCCAGGGTTAACCAGAATACTGCGAGCGAAAAACATCAGTACACTGATCTTATATATTCAGCATACTGACAAATACAATTCACGGAGATCGCCATGGCATGGATTGAAATCGACGCCGCGCACGGCCTGCAGAACGACGAGGTCATGCCGCTCACGCTGGGGGACCGCCAGCTCGCCGTCTATCGCAGCGACGACCAGTACTTCGTCACCGACAACGTCTGCACGCACCAGTACGCGCTGCTGTCCGACGGCTACCTGGAAGACGGCTGCATCGAGTGCCCGCTGCACCAGGCCCGCTTCGACATCCGCTCCGGCAAGGCCATGTGCGCGCCTGCCACCAGCGACATCCGCACCTACCCGGTCAAGTTCGAAGACAGCCGGGTGTGGGTCGAGCTTTGAAGGAGCCGAGCATGCCACAAGACACGCCCATCCTGATTGTCGGCGCCGGCCAGGCTGGCGCGATGGCCGCTGCCGAACTGCGCAGGCTCGGCCATCGTGGCCGCATCGTCATGGCCGGCGGCGAGCGCCATGCACCGTACGAACGCCCGCCCCTGTCCAAGTCCTTGCTCGCCGACGCCGCACAGGACGGCAAGATCGGCGTGCACCCCGCCGGCTTCTATGCCGGGCAGGACATCGAGCTACGGCTTGGCACCACGGTCACCGCGCTGGACCCCGCGCACAGCGTGGCGCACTGCGCAGATGGCGAGGCCATTCGCTACGCCGCCTGCCTGCTCGCCACCGGCGGCAATGCGCGCGTCCTGCCCGCGCTGCCGCCAGGCACGCCCCATGTGCACTACCTGCGCACACTCGACGACGCCGCCCGCCTGCGCGATGCCATGCAGCGTGCGCGCGAGGTGATCGTGATCGGCGGCGGTTTCCTTGGCCTGGAAACGGCTTCGACCGCGGCCGGCATCGGCCTCCGGGTCACGCTGATCGAAAGCGCCGACCGGCTGCTCGGCCGCGCGCTGCCGCCCGAGCTTGGCAGCTGGCTGGCGCAGCGCGTGCTAGCGCAAGGCGTTGAACTGCGGCTCGGCTGCGGCATCGCGGCCCTGGTGTCGCAGGCCGATGGCGTGCAGGTCCGGCTGGCGGATGGCGCGGCGTTGCAGGCGCCGCTGATGGTGGTCGCGATCGGGCTGACGCCCGAGGTGGCGCTCGGCGCCGCCGCCGGCCTGGCGCTGGATCCCGCCAACGGCGGCATCCAGGTCGACCAGCAGGGCCGCACCAGCGCGGCCGGCATCTATGCCGCGGGCGACTGCTGCAGCCAGTACCAGCCCCTGTTCGGCGCCCACATGCGGCTGGAATCCTGGCAAAGCGCCAACGAGCAGGCGCGCATCGCCGCCGCGGCCATGGTGGGCGTGCAGGCCGAACCCGCGGCGATGCCGTGGTTCTGGACCGACCAGTTCGGCTGCAACGTGCAGATGCTCGGCGCGGCCACTCCCGATACCCGCTACGCCTGGCGCGGCATCGCCGCCAGCGACGCGCCCTCCCCCAGGTTCATGCTGCTCGGCACCCGGCACGGCCGGCTCAGCCACGCCATTGCCATCAATGCCGGCGGCGACTTGCGGCCGTTGCGCGCGCTCTTCGGCCATGCCGTCGAAGACCTGCTACCACGGCTGTGCGATGACGCCTTGCCGCTGCGACAGCTGGTGCGCGACCTCCCGACGGCAGCGGCCAGCCCCACTACACTCTGAGGACTCCCACATGTACCAGACACAAGCGGTGATCCAGCACACGCTGGGCAAGAAAGACGCCGGCCTGGCCGACTGCCGTTGGCCCGAAGACAGCCTGCACTACATCCCGGACTGGGTCTACACCAGCAAGGAGGTGCATGACCTCGAGCTGCAGAAGATCTTTCGCGGACGCTCCTGGAACTACGTCGCGCTCGAAGCGGAGATCCCCAACGCCGGCGACTACAAGCGCTCCTATGTCGGCGCGACGCCGGTGGTGGTGTCGCGCGCCGAAGACGGCTCGGTCAACGTCTTCGAGAATCGCTGCGCGCACCGCGGCGCCGAGTTCTGCCGCCACAGCCAGGGCAATGCGAAGGAATTCGTCTGCCCCTATCACCAATGGTCCTACGACCTCAAGGGCAACCTGCAGGGCGTTCCGTTCAAGCGCGGCGTCAATCGTGCGGGCGGCATGCCCAGGGACTTCCGCAACGAGGACCACGGCCTGGTCAAGCTGAACGTGGCCACGCGCAACGGCGTGGTCTTCGCCTCGTACGCGGCGGACATGGAAAGCCTGGAAGACTATCTGACGCCGGAGATCCTCAAGGACTTCGACATCGTCTTCAACGGCAAGCCGCTCAAGGTGCTCGGGTATTACAAGAACGAACTCCCGTGCAACTGGAAGATGTACCACGAGAACCTCAAGGACCCGTACCACGCCACGCTGCTGCACTCCTTCCTGGTGGTGTTCGGGCTGCTGGTGGCGGGCAATGAAAGTGCCATGATCGCCGATCCGGTGCACGGGCGGCACGGCACCATGGCGTCGGCGAAAAAGGAAGACAAGTACGCGGCCGTCAGCGACGAGAACAAGAAGGAGATGCGCTCATACCATGAGGGCATGCGCCTGGAAGACGAACGCTTCCTGGAGTATGTGAAAGAGTTCGATTCGCCGTGGTCGGTGACGATGCAGACGATCTGGCCGAACCTGATCGTGCAGCGCGAAATGAACACCCTCGGCGTGCGCCAGATCGTGCCCAACGGCCCCGACAGCATGCTGATGCTGTGGACCATGTTCGGCTACGAGGACGATACCGAGGAGATGACGCAGCACCGCCTGCGCCAGGGCAACCTGATGGGCCCCGCAGGCTTCCTGGGGTTGGAGGACAACGAGGCGATGAAGTTCGTGCAGGAAGGCGTGCGCCGCTCCAGCAGCGACCTCAATGTGCTCAAGCTGGATCCGGACCAGGTCGGCACCTCCAACTCCCTGATCTCCGAATCCGCCATCCGTGCGATGTACCAGTACTACCGCGGCGTGATGGGGTTCTGAACGGCGGCTAACGGGATTCCCAGAATATGAAACCGATGAACTATTCCCTCTATTGCGAGAGCGCCCTCGGCACCGCGCGCGCCATTGAACTGCGGCTGGAGATCGAGGCCTTCCACGCGGAATACTGCGCGGTGCTCGACGCCGGCCTGGTCGAGCAATGGCCCCGCTTCTTCACCGAGGACGCGCTCTACCGGATCACCGCGCGCGAGAATGCCGAGCGCAACCTGCCGGTGGGGCTGGTCTACGCCGAAGGCGTGGGCATGATGCGCGACCGCGCCGCTGCGATTGCCAATACGCAGATGTTCGCGCCGCGCTACAACCTGCACCTGGTGACCAACACGCGCGTCAGCGACGAAACCGCGGACGGCGATATCCTGGCACAGGCCAACTACATGCTGCTGCAAACGCTGGTGGAGGGCCCCACCACGATCCACCTGGCGGGGACCTACTACGACCGGTTCCGCCGCCAGGGTGGCAGGCTGCTGCTGCGCGAGCGGCAGGTCGTCTACGACACCACCATCATCGCCAACGACCTGGTCTACCCGGTCTGATGCGCCTGCGCACGGCGGGCCTTGCGCCCGCCGTCGGGCTTACATGCTGCGCAGCACGGTGCGGCTGTACTGGTTGTTGGCTTCCACCAGCGTCGCCAGCAGGTCCATGAACACTTCGCGCTGAGCGGGCTTCAGCGGCGCCAGCATGCGCTCCTGCGCACGCGCCATGTCGGCACGCAGCGCCGTGACCACGCTCTTGCCTTCCCGCGTCAGGTAGACATGGCGGGTGCGCCGGTCGGCGGGGTTGTCGCGGCGCTCTACCAGCCCGCGCTCTTCGAGCCGGCGCACGACATCGGCGGTCGTGGTCCGGTCCAGGCCGACCTCCTGCCCGAGCGAGGTCTGGTCCAGCCCCGGCAGCACCGACAGCACCGTCAGGATGGCATATTGCACGGGCGTGATGTTCGGCGACTTGCACTCCTCGAAGAACATCGCGACGTGGATCTGGTGCAAGCGCCGCACCAGGAACCCCGGACGTGCCCAGAGCAACTCCTTTGCCGGATCGGCTTCCGGCACGGCATCCGCCGCCTCACTACTGCCGCTCGTTGCGTTGCGTTTCGCTCTCGCAGACATCGCTCTCACCATTTTGTATGCACACTGACAGTATATATGAGGCAGACGAGAGCGAGCCGCCTTGCGGCGCAAGGATCAGCGTGCACCGGCGGCGCTGAGAATCTGCTCGATCCGGGTATAGCCGCGCTGGCGCGCATGCTGCAGCGGCGTGACGCCGTCGCCGTCGGCCAGGTTCACGTCGGCGCCCGCCTTGACCAGCAGGCGCACGATCTCGGTATGGGCCTGCCCGCCGTTGCCGAGGATGATGGCCTCGAGCAAGGCCGTCCACTTGAGCTTGTTGACGTGGTTCACGGCCACGCCGGCAGCGATCAGCGTGCGCACGGTCTCGACATGGCCGCGCTCGGCGGCGGGAATCAGCGCGGTGCCGCCGTAGCGGTTGGTGCTGCGCAGGTCCGCGCCATGGGCCAGCGTCAGGCGCAGGATCTCGTTGTAGCCGCGCGCGCCGGCGTACAGGTAGGGGCTGTCGTGGATGGCGTCTTTCGCATTCACGTCGGCACCGGCATCGATCAGGACCCTGGCCGCCTGCACGCGATTGTGGTGCGTGGCCAGCAGCAGCGCCGTACGTCCCTGCGCATCGCGGTCATCGATGCTGGCGCCCTGGCCAAGCAATGCGGTGACCTGCGCGGCGTTGCCGCTGGCCGCGGCCTCGCGCAGCTGTTGTTCGGGCGGGCCGCCGGCGGCGGCTAAGGTGGGTGTCAGCATGGCAATGACCAGGGCAAGGCAGATGGACAGGCGCGCCGCCAGCATGTTCTTTCCTCCGTGCGGATGCGTCAGGTGCAAGGGGTATCAGGCTATCGATGCGGTCGGGTGCATTCTGTCATGCCGGCCACGCCGCGCGAAGTGATGGATTCGAATGCGCGCCAGTGCCATCGCCAATAGCCGGTACTGCACGCGCACGGCCCAAATACGCCCTATAACAACCCACGCCACCATGCCGGCGCGCGCTGGCCTATATTCCCGAGGCCCGAACCATCGTCCGCCTGCACGGGCCAGGCCTCACTGGAGACAACGCGTGTCCACGACAGAAGCCTATCTGCTTGATTCCATCCGCCTCGCCATGGAGAACGTGCGCGAACGCAATACCTGGCCCTTTGGCGCCGTGGTCGTCAGGGACGGCAAGGTGCTGGCCCGCGCGGTAAACGAGGTGGAGGCCAACTGCGACCCGAGCGCGCACGCCGAAATGCAGGCGGTGCGCGCCGCCAGCCGGGCGCTGGGCAAGCCGGACCTGAGCGGCTGCACGGTGTACGCCAGCGGCTACCCCTGTCCGATGTGCCTGTCGGCGATGTACCTGGCCGGCGTGAAGGCGGTCTACTACGCCTACTCCAATGAAGACGGCGAACCCTACGACCTGTCCGCGGAGCGCGGCTATATCGAACTGGCCCGGCCGCTGGAGCAACGGGAGATGACGCTGGCCTATGTGCCGGCGCGCGACGAGGGCATCGACCTGTACGAGGCGTGGCGCGAGCAGCAGGGCCAATAGACGCCACCATGCGGCGCAAGCGGTGCAGCCGGTGCAAAGGGCGGGAGGCTGCCGCCCCGATTGCACAGCATCGGCATGGCCATCACATTGTCATCGTGACAGGTTAATAGTGAATCACGATGCCGGCGGTGCTACGCCCGGTCACATGTAACGTTGAGCCGTTGCACGGAACCGCGTGCTGCCGGCCTCGTCAAACAAATTAGTCGCCGGAGACAGGATGCGGCGCCGCAGCATTCCACCGCGGCGCAGCACATGCACGCGGCATGTGCTGCATCGTCTCCAGGACTTTTTGACCTCTTCCCGCGCCCGCGTCGGCGCCGCTGCGCCGCGCAGACTCCCAGCAAACGCCCCCCTCTAGCCAAGGAGACGAACGTGCTGAGCCCGCATGAACTTGCCACACTACTATTGTTGAGCGATGGTCCGGATTCCCTCGATTCCAGCGATTCCCGCCAGATCGATCCCATCGACCTGAAGGCACTGGTCGAAAAGCAACTCGTACAACTTGACATCCTGCACGGCAGCCGGCAGGAGCCGCGCATCACCAGCCACGGCTACTCGATGCTCAAGGCGATGAGACGCTGACGCCCCCAAAGCCAGCCCGGCAGCACCACGCGCCGCAAGGCGCACCCGGAACACCACGGAGCCCACGATGACGGAGCGCCCAGCAGTTGGCGCCGACGGCACGGCAGACACTGACGCGGCGCGCCGCCGATTCCTGCATGAGCTGGGCGGCCTGCTTGCCGCGGCCGGCATCGCGCCCGGCGCGGCAGCGGCAGCAGCCACCCCCGCCGCCTGCCTGCTGACGCCCGCCGCCACCGAAGGCCCCTTCTATCTTGACGACGCCCAGGTACGCGCCGACATCCGCGACGACCGGCCCGGACAACCCTTGCGCCTGCGCATCCGGGTAGTGGATGCCGGGCGCGGCTGCACGCCAGTGCCGGGGGCGCTGGTCAGCATCTGGCATTGCGATGCTGACGGCAGCTACAGCGGCGAAGGCCGCGGCAACCGCCAGGCGCGGTTCCTGCGCGGCGTCCAGCCCACCAGCCAGGACGGCGTGGCAACGTTCATGTCGATCTATCCCGGCTGGTACGCGCCGCGCGCCATCCATATCCATTTCAAGGTGCTGCTCGGGCAGTCGGAAGCTCTGACCAGCCAGCTGTACTTCAGCGATACCCTAAACCGCGAGGTGCTGAGCAGCCACCCGGCCTACCGCGCGCACGGCGTGCCGTCGCGCGCCACCGCGCAGGACCCGATCGCGGGATCCCACCCGAACCAGATGCGCGTGCGCCAGGCCGCTGATGCAGCGGGGCTGCTGGAGGCCGAGTTCACGGTCGGCATCGCCCGCCCCTGAGCCGCCCGGGCCCGTATCCGCGGCATCGGCGGATTCCGCCTAAAACGTGCGCGGGCGCAAAGACCAGCGCCATGGTGTGCTGGCCGTTGCTGCTCTACGTCTTCCCCGGCATCGGCCTCTGGCAGCCCACGGTGCTGTACCGCTGAGCGCGGCGGCACCCGTTTCCTATACTGCTTGGCGATGCCAACCGATACCGCCCTCGCCAGCCTTCCCGTCGACACCGCATTCCGCACCGACATTCCCGGGCGGCTGGACCGCCTGCCATGGTCGCGCTGGCACTGGCGCGTGGCGATTGCGCTGGGTGTTGCCTGGGTGCTCGATGGCCTGGAAGTCACGCTGGTGGGCTCGGTCGGCGCCGTGCTGGAGCGCCCCGATACGCTGGGCCTAACCGCGACGCAGGTGGGCTGGTCGGGGTCGCTGTATATCGCCGGCGCGGTGCTCGGGGCGCTGGTGTTCGGGCGCATGGCCGACCGCCTCGGGCGCAAGCGGCTGTTCCTGGCCACGCTCGCGGTCTACATGGTGGCGACGCTGGCCACCGCGTTCTCACCCGGCTTTGCCTTCTTTGCGGCCTGCCGCTTCTTCACCGGCCTTGGCATCGGCGGCGAATACGCGGCCATCAACTCCGCCATCGACGAACTGATCCCCGCGCGCGTGCGCGGGCGCGTCAACCTGGCCATCAACGGCAGCTTCTGGCTGGGCGCGGCGCTCGGCGCGGGGCTGAGCCTGGTGCTGCTCGATGCGCGCGTGTTCGGCCCGGTCTGGGGCTGGCGCGTCTGCTTCGCGCTGGGCGCGGTGCTGGCCGTGGCAATCGTGCTGGTGCGCAGGCATGTGCCGGAGAGCCCGCGCTGGCTTGCCACTCACGGCCGCCTGGAAGAGGCCGAGCGCGTGATCGCCGCGATCGAGGCCGAGGTGCGCGCCCGCCACGGCCCACTGCCGCCGGTGGCACCCGATTGCGTGGCGATGACCATGCGCCGGCGCGCCGCGCCGGGCGTGGGCGAAGTCATGCGCCTGCTGTTGCGGCGCTTCCGCCGCCGCAGCGTGATCACGCTGGCGCTGATGGTGGCGCAAGCCTTCTTCTACAACGCGATCTTCTTCACCTATGCGCTGGTGCTGACGCGCTTCTATGCCGTGCCGGAAGCGCGCGTGGCGCTGTATATCTTTCCCTTTGCGCTGGGTAACGCCCTGGGACCGCTGCTGCTTGGCCCGCTGTTCGACCACATCGGGCGCCGGCGCATGATTGGCGCCACCTACGTGCTGTCCGGCATCGGCCTGGCGCTGACCGGCTGGGCCTTCGTTGCAGGCTGGCTCGATGCGCGCGCCCAGGCGCTGTGCTGGTCAGCGGTGTTCTTCCTGGCCTCGGCCGCGGCCAGTTCCGCCTACCTGACCGCCAGCGAAGTATTCCCGCTGGAAATGCGCGCGCTGGCGATCTCGGTCTTCTATGCCGTGGGCACCGGCACCGGCGGCTTTATCGCGCCGGTGCTGCTGGGCGCGCTGATTGAAAGCGGCAGCCGCGAAGCCGTGGCGGCAGGCTACGGCTTCGGCGCGGTGCTGGTGATCGTTGCCGGGCTGCTGGCGTTGCGCTTCGGCATCGACGCCGAACGCCGGCCGCTGGAGCACATCGCGCCGCCGCTCGCTGCCGACGATTAGCCGCATCACCGCAGCGCTGTTGACATCCTCCCCGTCCTCAGCCTTCGGCTGCCGCCTTATGGCGGAAAGGACGAGGATTCCTACGGCGCTACGTGATGCTCTACGTAGTCACTTCGGTGGGTTCCTGCTTCGTAGAG